>NZ_JBFBIK010000299.1:0-1004 GCF_040685555.1 Sphaerisporangium sp. NPDC088356 | reverse complement strand
TCTTTTTCAAGTAAGGCGATGGCTTCATCATAATGATAACTTGCAGCAAGCTGTTTTGCTTGATCAAGCTGTTTCGTCGTTTGTTTATCTTCAACAGGTTTTGAGCTGCTGCTTGAGTGTTGAGTTGTTTGACTAGTGTTTTCTAATTTATTGTTTGTTACTGCTTGTGTAACAAAAAAGATACTTACACCTAGAATAATAACAGTGCATACAGAAGTGACAGCCAATATGATTTTGTGTGTATGTTTCATTTTATCGTCCCCTACTACTTTTTGATTTCAAAAACCCCCGTAAGCTTTTCTTAACCTTTTGAAAAACTTCCCATAACCATTGTAACGAATATAGGGTTCTGTTGCAAAGTTTTAAATCTACTATCAAATAAGGTAGAATAATAGAAAAAGATAGCAGGAGGAATGACGATGAATCATTTTAAAGAAAAGCAATTTCAGCAGGATGTGATTATTGTAGCCGTGGGCTACTATCTTCGTTATAACCTTAGCTATCGTGAAGTTCAAGAAATCTTATATGATCGTGGCATTAACGTTTCTCATACGACGATTTATCGTTGGGTGCAAGAATATGGCAAACTACTCTATCAAATTTGGAAAAAGAAAAATAAAAAATCCTTTTATTCATGGAAAATGGATGAAACGTACATCAAAATTAAAGGAAAATGGCATTATTTGTATCGAGCCATCGATGCAGATGGTTTAACCTTGGATATTTGGTTACGTAAAAAACGGGACACACAAGCAGCCTATGCTTTTCTTAAGCGGTTAGTGAAGCAGTTTGATGAACCGAAGGTTGTAGTCACAGATAAAGCCCCCTCTATTACAAGTGCCTTTAAGAAACTAAAAGAATACGGCTTTTATCAAGGGACAGAACATCGTACCATTAAATACCTGAATAATTTGATTGAACAAGACCATCGTCCAGTAAAGAGACGCAATAAATTCTATCGAAGTTTACGCACTGCCTCTACCACGATTAAAGGCATGGAAGCC
>NZ_JBFBIK010000298.1:0-1011 GCF_040685555.1 Sphaerisporangium sp. NPDC088356 | reverse complement strand
CAGAGTTTGCGTTCTTATATTAGTGAAATAGCAAGGAGAGTCTTTATGCAAGTAACAGGAAAAACTAAAACTGGTGAGGAAAAACAGTTGACAGTTGAAATTCGTGATGTTGAAATCGTGAAACCTAAGATTGAGAAATCGGTTCTGTTGCAAAGTTTTCTGATAAGTCTATTTTAGTGTAAAATGAATAAAAATGACAGCGAGGATATATCAATGAACTATTTTAAAGGTAAACAATTTCAAAAAGATGTGATTATTGTCGCTGTTGGTTATTACCTGCGTTACAATCTAAGCTATCGTGAAATTCAAGAACTCCTTTATGATCGTGGGATTAACGTTTGTCACACAACTATTTATCGTTGGGTACAAGAATACGGTAAAGTCCTCTATCATCTCTGGAAAAAGAAAAATAGACAATCCTTTTATTCGTGGAAAATGGACGAAACTTATATTAAAATTAAAGGGAAGTGGCATTATCTCTATCGTGCAATCGACTCAGAAGGCATGACACTGGATATTTGGCTACGCAAGAAACGGGATACTCAAGCTGCTTATGCGTTCTTGAAACGACTACATAAACAGTTTGGTCAACCAAGAGTAATTGTCACGGATAAAGCGCCCTCTATTGGTTCTGCATTTAGAAAGTTACAGAGTAACGGTTTATATACTAAGACAGAGCATCGAACCGTGAAGTATCTCAATAACCTCATTGAGCAAGACCATCGACCAATCAAACGACGCAATAAATTTTATCGAAGTCTACGAACTGCCTCAACCACGATTAAGGGCATGGAAACAATTCGAGGAATATACAAAAAGAACCGAAGAAATGGAACGCTCTTCGGCTTTTCGGTATCTACTGAAATTAAAGTTTTGATGGGTATACCAGCATAGTCAAAGTATCAGAATTGGACTTTTGTACTCAGTATTGAAACTTTGCAACAGAACCAAATTTTTTTCAGAAATGTTATAATGGTAATAAAAATATAAGGGCGGGATCATCAATGTGGC
>NZ_JBFBIK010000297.1:0-1011 GCF_040685555.1 Sphaerisporangium sp. NPDC088356 | reverse complement strand
ACCTGGCGAACCGTGGTGAGCGTCTACGGCTGGAATGGGAGAAACTACTCCCGCGTCGGGCTCAAGACCTCCTCCACCTGGCGGACCCGGTGCTAGTTGCCCGTCACCCGGCCGTGGCCGGGTAACCGGTCCAGCTTCAGATGGGTGAACCGGTGAACAGCACCACAGATCACCGCCGGCGGCGACGAGGCGTCTCACGTGCTCCCCTTCATGTGTGAGACGCCTCGGGATCCTCACGGGCGGGCACCAGATCGCCGACGCGGACCAACTGTGCGCCGGCCGGTGCTCACTCTGGACGCGGCATCGACCGCACCCGGCTGCGCTCGGCGGCGCCCATGCCAGCCCGGATGGATCGTTCAAGATCTATGAGCTGCCGGAACCGTACCCAGCGGTCGCCTACGTCTCAAGTCCTGCGGGCGCGATCTACGTAGAGGCGGAAAAGGCCGAGAGGCTTATGCTCAAGTTCGACGGAATCCATCGTGATGCACTTGAATCGGATAAGTCGGTCGAGCTGATCGCGTCGGTCGCCGAAGAGCTTGGCTAACGTCCGGAGACGGAGCCGCCCTCATGCCTACTTTCGACGCTCACCCGCTCCATGTCGCCTGGCACATCAGCACCTTCAGCGCCGATGGCGGCGGAGGAGACTGTGTCGAGGCCGGCCCGGTCTTGGATGGCACCGGTCGCATCGCCGTACGGCACAGTCAGCACCCTGAGGGACCCGCGATCATCTACACCCGCACCGAATGGGAGGCCTTCGTCTCAGGAGTGCGGGCCGGTGAATTCGACTTCACTGACCTCATTCCAACCTGACGCGGCAGGTCACGGGCTGGTCGCAGTTGGATGCTCTTGATCACATACAAATATGTGATCATTCCTCTCAACGTGCGGCTCACCCCACGGGCGTGGGGAGGACCGGAACGCCGACATCGAGGAAGCAACCCTGATCGGCTCACCCTCTCCCGTCCCGAGACGCGGTACCACAGCCGGACGCTGTCGTCGTCGTTGGCCGTC
>NZ_JBFBIK010000296.1:0-1038 GCF_040685555.1 Sphaerisporangium sp. NPDC088356 | reverse complement strand
GGGCGTGCGAAGCTGAGAACTTAAGCGCCGGTAAACGGCGGTGGTAACTATAACCATCCTAAGGTAGCGAAATTCCTTGTCGGGTAAGTTCCGACCTGCACGAATGGCGTAACGACTTCCCCGCTGTCTCAACCACAGACCCGGCGAAATTGCACTACGAGTAAAGATGCTCGTTACGCGCAGCAGGACGGAAAGACCCCGGGACCTTCACTACAGCTTGACATTGGTGTTTGGGACGGCTTGTGTAGGATAGGTGGGAGACGGTGAAGCTCGGACGCTAGTTCGGGTGGAGTCATTGGTGAAATACCACTCTGGTCGTTTTGGATGTCTAACCCGCGCCCGTGTATCCGGGTGGGGGACAGTGTCTGGTGGGTAGTTTAACTGGGGCGGTTGCCTCCTAAAGGGTAACGGAGGCGCCCAAAGGTTCCCTCAGCCTGGTTGGCAATCAGGTGTTGAGTGTAAGTGCACAAGGGAGCTTGACTGTGAGACCGACAGGTCGAGCAGGAGCGAAAGCTGGGACTAGTGATCCGGCGGTGGCATGTGGAAGCGCCGTCGCTCAACGGCTAAAAGGTACCCCGGGGATAACAGGCTGATCTTCCCCAAGAGTCCATATCGACGGGATGGTTTGGCACCTCGATGTCGGCTCGTCGCATCCTGGGGCTGGAGTAGGTCCCAAGGGTTGGGCTGTTCGCCCATTAAAGCGGTACGCGAGCTGGGTTTAGAACGTCGCGAGACAGTTCGGTCCCTATCCGCTGCGCGCGCAGGAGACTTGAAAGGGGCTGTCCCTAGTACGAGAGGACCGGGACGGACGAACCTCTGGTGTGCCAGTTGTTCTGCCAAGAGCACGGCTGGTTGGCTACGTTCGGGAGGGATAACCGCTGAAAGCATCTAAGCGGGAAGCCTGCCTTGAGATGAGGTCTCCCACCTGGAAACAGGGTAAGGCTCCCAGGAGACGACTGGGTTGATAGGCCGGAGGTGGAAGCATCGTGAGGTGTGGAGCTGACCGGTACTAATAGGCCGAGGACTTGACCACAAAGC
>NZ_JBFBIK010000295.1:0-1041 GCF_040685555.1 Sphaerisporangium sp. NPDC088356 | reverse complement strand
GAGGAGCTGGCCCGGTTGCGGGCCGAGAACAGAAAGCTCAAGGCCGACGCGGCAAAACTGGAGGCCAAAAACGAGAAGCTCAGCGGCGAACTCGGGAAGACCAGGACCGCGCTTGATATAGCGGGAAAAGCATTCGCGCTGCTTCAGGACATCTCAAGCAGCGCGGATTCCGACACGAACTGAGTCGGGTCATCGACGAGCATTTCCCGGAAATGGAGGAGTTGCTCGGCACGGCCAGGGCATGTGCGATCTTGGGGAGGTCGCGGGCCACGTTGCACCGGCGCCGTAATCCCTCCCCGCCCCGGCTGGGCCCACGCCGCCCGTTTCATCACCCGGCCGAATTGTCCGAACACGAGCGCGAGCAGGTGCTGGCCGTACTGGACTCGCCCCGGTTCGCCGACAAGTCGCCGGGCCAGGTGTGGGCGACCCTGCTGGACGAGGGCGTCTACATGTGCTCGCAGGCCACGATGTACCGGCTGCTGCGCCAGCGCGGCCAGTCCGGTGAGCGGCGCGTCCAGGCCGTCCATCCGGCGAAGAAGAAACCCGAACTGGAAGCCGACGGGCCGAATCAGGTGTGGTCGTGGGATATCACGAAACTGAAAGGACCGGTGCGCGGCGTCTACTATCTGCTGTATGTCATCATCGATATCTTCTCGCGGAAAGCGGTCTGGTGGGAGATCTGGCCGACGGAGACGGGAACCCTTGCCCGGGAGTTCATCGAGCATGCGATCGAGGCCAACGGCGGGATCGCCCCCGGCGGGATCCATGCCGACCGTGGCACCTCGATGACCTCGAACACCGTTTCCGGGCTGCTCGCGCTACTGGGAATCGACCAGTCCCATTCACGGCCGCGTGTGTCCAACGACAACCCGTACTCAGAAGCGCAGTTTAAAACACTCAAGTACTGTCCCGCGTTCCCCGGGGTATTCGGGTCCATCGAAGATGCAGGCGTCTTTTGCGACCAGTTCTTCCGGTACTACAACAATGAGCATCGTTCTCTGGGGTCCGTCGAGCTGTTGCATGACGTTGCGTAGAAGCGTT
>NZ_JBFBIK010000294.1:0-1069 GCF_040685555.1 Sphaerisporangium sp. NPDC088356 | reverse complement strand
TGACGAGGATGGAGCTGGTGCGGGTCTTGGTGATGGGGATCTTGTTGCAGGGGAGGAGCGGGACGCCGCGCCAGGAGGGGATGGCGTGACCGTCGATCTCCACGCTCTGTGGATAGAGGCCACGCCGGTTGCATTCGCGGCCGAAGGCCGCGATGGTCTGCGGATGCGCCACGAAGAAGTGGGACTTCCTTCGCCTGCAGAGTAGCTCGTCGAGGTCGTCGGGGGTGGGTGGGCCGGTGCGGGTGTTGATGCGTTGTTTGAGGTCGGCGTTGTGCAGGAGGCCGAATTCGGGGTTGTTGATGAGTTCGTGTTCTTGGCGTTCGCGGAGGGCTTCGATGGTGAGGCGGAGTTGCTGGTGGGTTTGGTTCATGGGTTGGTTGTAGAGGTCCGCGACGCGGGTGTGGATGCGGAGGATGGTTTGGGCGACGCTGAGTTCGTATTCGCGGGGGGTGGTTTCGTAGTCGACGAAGGTGGCGGGGAGTTGGGGTTCTCCGGCGTGTCCTGAGGTGATTTGGATGAGGGCTTCGCCGTGTTTGTTCTGTGGGGGGCGTTGGTTGGTGTGGTGGTTTTCGATGTGGGTGCGGAGGGTGGGTGATTGGGTGAGGTGTTCTTGGAAGGTTTGGCGGGGGAGGGTGAGGGTGGTGGTGGGGGTGACGGCTTTGATGGTGTGTTCCCAGGTGGCTGGGGTGGTGGTGGTGAGGGTGTGGTCGCCGTAGTAGTCGCCGTCGGCGAGGACGCCGAGGATGGTGTGGTCGCCGTATTCGCCGGTGCCGATTTTGTTGACTTTGCCGTGGGCGATGAGGATGAGGCGGTCGGCGGGTTGTCCGGTTTCGGTGATGGTGTCGCCGGGTTCGTACTGGTGTTGGGTGAAGCGGTTGGCGAGTGCTTCCAGGGTGGTGTCGTCGTCGTAGTGGCGTAGTGCGGGGAGTTCGCGCAGTTCTGGGGGGACGACGCGGATGTCGGCGCCGTGGTTGGTGAAGCTGAGGCGTCCGTCGCCGATGGCGTAGCTGAGGCGGCGGTTGACGCGGTAGGCGCCGCCGGGGGTGTGGACCCAGGGGAGCATGCGTAG
>NZ_JBFBIK010000293.1:0-1076 GCF_040685555.1 Sphaerisporangium sp. NPDC088356 | reverse complement strand
CACGGCCCCGGCATGTTGACGATTTAAGTTCGTATGGTCCGATAGCTGCCGTTCACAGGGCGAAGAGTCTGAGAAGTCGATGGGAGACGTGGGTGTAGTGCCTGCGGGCGTGCGCGATGTTGGCATGGCCGCGTTGGCGGAACGCGCTGATGACGAGGTTGCGTAGGGCGGCCAGGACGTGGGGCAGTTGCCCGGTTCTGGCCTGGCGGTCATCTTCGCGAAATGTGCGATCTCGGACGTAGTGCTCGCGGTTCTCCACGGTCCAGTGCTGGCGCACGTAGGTGTTCAGGTGCACGGGACCGGCCACGTTGGAGGGCGCGTTGGTGATCCCGTAGGCCACTTCCTTGCTGACCCCCTTGCCGTCCAGATCGGCGACGTGACGGACGATCCGGAAGACCTGGGCGGCGTGGGGGAAGTCCAGGTCGGTGGCGGGGGCGGTACGGATGGTGCGGGACTCGATGCGGCCGTGTCCCCGGTCGCGTTCGGTGTGCCCGGTGCCGGTCTGCTCGTGCTCGGCATCGGTTCCGCAGGCCAACCGGGGCTGGGCCGCCGCCAGGAGCGTGGGCTGATTGTCCTTGAGAACCAGCACGTAGTAGCGGCCGAAGTCCTCGCTGATCTGCCGGGCGCTTTCGCGGGCGGTGTGCAACGCGTCGGCGGTGATGACGGCCACGTCGCTGCTGGTCAGGGCGTCGGCCAGCAGCGGGCCGAGTTCGGGCACTTCGCTGGTCTTATCGGCGATCTGCCGCTGGCCCAGCACCACGCCGCGGTCATGGTGCAACAACGACAGCAGTTGCGGGGCGGGCGTGTCGCCATGGCGAGCGCCCCGGACGGCCTTGCCGTCGGCTGCGCCGGCCTCCAGCATCCCCGCCGGCCGCGGGCGCTCCCGCTCACGCTGACAAGCCCGGCGTGCCTCGCGCTCCCGGCCATGACCGACCCGGACCTCGGTGAGAATCTCGGTGTCATCGTCTCCTTCGTCTTCGTCTTCGTCGCTGCCGGTGGGCAGGCTGCGGATATCATCGGCGTCAGCCAGGTAAGCGCTGATCTGCCGGTCCAGTTCGTCCCCGTCGGTCTGGGCC
>NZ_JBFBIK010000292.1:0-1077 GCF_040685555.1 Sphaerisporangium sp. NPDC088356 | reverse complement strand
TCAGGTGCTCGCAGTTGTCGACCAGCAGCAGGCTCTCCCGGCCGCCCAGCTCGCCCACGAGGACGTCCAGCTCGTCACCCTCGACCCGCCTGCGGGCGTCGAGCATCGCGCCGCCCCGCAGCCCGATCCCGGCGAGCACGGCCGTGGCGACCTTCGCTGGTTCGCTGACGGACGCGAGGTCGATGAGCCAGGCGCCGTCGCGGTACTCGTGGCGGTGGCGGCGGGCCGCCTCCAGCGCGAGCCGGGTCTTCCCTGCGCCGCCAGGCCCGAGAACGGTGACCAGGCGTCCGGTAGTGAACAGGCTGCCGATGCGGGCGAGCTCGTCGTCGCGGCCGATGAAGCTGGTCAGCGGCGCGGGCAGGCTGGCCGAGGCGTCCGGCGCCAGGATGGGCAGGCTGGCCGAGGCGTCTGCCGTCAGGATGGGCAGGCCGGGGCGCAGCAGGCGCAGATGGCGTTCCCGCAGGGCGGTGCCCGGGTCGGCGCCGAGGGCATCGGCCAAGGTCTCGCGGACCCGCTCGTACACGGCCAGCGCCTCGGCCTGACGCCCTTGCGCGGCGAGCGCGTCCATCAGCAGCGCGGCCGCCCGCTCGTGGACCGTCTGCTCGGCCAGCACCCCGGTCAGCCGGGCAGCGGCCACCTCGGCCCGCCCCAGCGACAACTCGGCCTCGGCCAGGTCGGCGACCGCCTCGATCGACACATGTGCCAACCGTGTCGCGACCGTGGGCGCGACCGCGGCGATGACCACGGGTTCGGCGCCAGGATGGTCACCCCACAACGCCACGGCCTCGGCGAGCGCGGCGCTCGCGGCCTCCGGGTCACCTGCCCGTAGCCTCTCCCGACCGGCGGCGGCGAGCCGCTCGAAGCGCAGCGCGTCCACGTCGGCCGCGTCCACCGCCAGCCGATAGCCGCCCGCGACCTGCACGACCACGCCAGCCGTGTCCTGTACGACCGCGCCGCTGGCCGCGCCGGTCGGGGTGAGGGCGCGGCGCAGCCGGGAGACGAGGGTGTGCAGGGCGTGGGCCGGGCCGGACGGCGGCTCCTCGGCCCAGATCGCGTCGACCAGCACACCCGGCTCGA
>NZ_JBFBIK010000291.1:0-1095 GCF_040685555.1 Sphaerisporangium sp. NPDC088356 | reverse complement strand
TTACGAATAGGCTGACACAAAGGAATGGGGAAGCTGTCAATAATGGATACACTCATTCCTTCAACCTCTTTAAAGACGAGTGCTTGGCGAATGACTTGGATACTCGGTAAGAGGGCATTACAACGGCGGACAAAGCGAGAATATTCTAGGAAATTAGGAAATAAACTTTGAGCCAATTGGTGCTTAGCTTTAAGTGTTTCACTAAAATGCAGTACGCCCCATAGGTAACAAGCGATAACTAAGCAATCTGATGTTGCGAGATGGACGTTCTTTCGGTTTTGAACCTCAAGGGGAACACTCGTTTGATAAAGCGTCTCAATGGTTGTCAGTAAATAAACAAAAACTTTTGGAAGTGTGCTATTATAAGTCATATAAGTCGTGCGCTTTCTAATGCTTAGTGGTTTAAGATTAGGATAGCACGACTTATTTATTTTCCAATGAAATTAACTAGCAATTCGGGTTAACTATTATCAATAGTTTAGTTTTCATTCCCTATCAATGTATTTTATTATATACCTATTTCTATATATATACCCGAATTGCTAGTTGATTATTTAGCCATGACTTGATACCCGATAGAATATCTTAAAGTCTCTGGTTCCAGTGATTTAGCTGATTTTAACAGTAAAGAATACGCTAAAAGTATCATCTCTAATTTCAATTGAAAACCTTGAGGCGAACGACTTTTACAACGCTCAGCTCCTAGATTTGTCAAAAAAGAGAAAACTCGCTCAATCACTTTTCTACGTTTTGAAAAATTAGGGAAAAGGATTTTCTTTTGCTTCATGTTCTTCCTGACAGGTGTAATTAGATCAATTCCTTTTAATTCCAGCCTATCATGCAGTGACTGACCTAGATATCCCATATCTCCAAGGACTGTTGGTGTCCCAAATTGACTCAACACTTCCTCGGTCATTGAACTATCAGCCATTGAAGCAGGAGTAATTGTGTAGTCTATGACATAGCCTGATTCACTGACTAAAGCATGACATTTACATCCATAGAAGTACTGTCCCTTTGTAGCATTGTAGCCAGCATTGGCATAATCTCCAAGAACTTTGCTTCTGAAGTTACGAATAGGCTGACACAAAGGAA
>NZ_JBFBIK010000290.1:0-1114 GCF_040685555.1 Sphaerisporangium sp. NPDC088356 | reverse complement strand
GTAGCTATTCAGCCTGAGTCGGAGACGAGTGCCCGACTCGTGCCCGAGCGCCCGAGTTGATCGCTACAGGGGTTGCCGGGATCATGAGGCTTCGTGTCCGAGTCGCCGTCTTTCGCCGCTGAGCTGGCGGAGCTACGGGCGGGGCTGGCGGAGGCTCGGGTGATGATCAGGGATCTTCGCGAGATCATCGAGGCGAAGGATGCCGCGCTGGCCGCCAAGGACTTGCAGCTCGCCGCGCTGCGGGCGACGAATGAGGTGCAAGCCGGGCAACTGGTCGCGCTGGCCGCTCGGGTGGAGGAGCTGGAACGGCGGAAGGGCCGTGACTCGGGGAACTCCGGGAAGCCGCCGAGTTCGGATTCGATCTATACGAAGAAGACGGCGGCGCGGGATCGGTCGCAACGGGAGCGCGGGCGACGGAGTCCCGGTAAACAGCCAGGTGAGCCTGGGATGACGATGAAACTCATCGACAATCCGGACGTGCGGATCGAGTGTCCGCCGACAGCTTGCGACGGGTGTGGGGCGGATCTGGTGGACGTACCGGTCGAGCGTGAGCAGCGCCGGCAGGTGACCGAGGCCCAGCCGGCTCCGCCGCCGGTCACGACCGAGTTCGTGGTGCAGGCCAAGAGGTGTTCCTGCTGCGGGACGATCAGTGTCGGGCAGGCGCCGCCGTTCGCGTCGGGCCGGGCTCAGTTCGGTCCCCGGACCCATGCGATGGCCGCCAACCTGGTGTGTGGTCATCACATCCCGATCAAGCGTGCCACGCTGCTGCTGGCGCAGATGGCGGGGATCGAGGTGGCGACGGGGTGGACGGCCGCCGTCCGCGGGAAGGTCGCCGCGCTGCCGGCCGACGGCGGGTTCGCCGAACATCTGCGTGAGCTGCTGCGGACGGCTCCGGCGTTGCATGTCGATGAGACTCCCGCCCGTGCGAACGGGACGCTGGCCTACGTGCATGTGGCCTGCACCCGGTATCTGACCTTGATGCACACCGGCGGCCGCACCGCCGGCGACATCGACGATGGCGGGGTGCTGCCCGGCTATCGCGGGATCATCGTGCGAGACGGCTACAGCGGGTATGCGCATCTGACCGATGCTTTGCACGCTTGGTGCGGGGCTC
>NZ_JBFBIK010000289.1:0-1154 GCF_040685555.1 Sphaerisporangium sp. NPDC088356 | reverse complement strand
TTCCAGTTCAGTCGTCGCGCACTGCTCGCCGGGGCCGGGGGTGTCGCGGCCTCAGGCCTGCTGGGGTTCCGCCCGGCGTTCGCGACCGAAGGTCCGCAGAGTTACAGCGCGAGCTGGTCCTCGGTCGACCAGCATCCGCCGGCTGCCGAGTGGTTCCAGGACGCCAAGTTCGGCATCTACTACCACTGGGGGGTGTTCAGCGTCCCCGCCTACGCCAACGAGTGGTACCCGCGCAACATGTACAACAACGGGTCGAATGAGAACAACCACCACAAGAGCGTCTACGGTGACCCTTCGGTGTGGCCGTACCACAACTTCATCAACGGCGCCCGCGACAAGGCGGGTAACTTCGTGCAGTTCGCGCCCAAGCTGAAGTCCGCCGGCGGCAACTTCGATCCCAACGAGTGGGCGCAGCTGTTCGCCGACGCCGGCGCCAGGTTCGCCGGGCCGGTGGCCGAGCACCACGACGGCTACTCCATGTGGAACAGCCAGGTCAACGAGTGGAACTCCGTGGCCACCGGACCCCGGCTCGACCTGCTGCGGCTGCACGCCGACGCCATCCGGGCCAAGGGCCTCAAGCTCATCGTGTCGCTGCACCACGCCTACAACTTCACCGGGTTCTACCAGTGGGTGCCGACGCAGTCCACGAACTCGCTGAAGAAGCTGTACGGCCAGCTCGGCGCGTCCGCCCACCAGCAACTGTGGTACGACAAGCTGCGCGAGGTGATCGACGGCTACCAGCCCGACGTCATCTGGCAGGACTTCAACCTGACCCAGCTCCCCGAGTCCCGGCGGCTGGACTTCCTGTCGTACTACTACAACCGGGCGGTCTCCGGGAACAAGGACGTCGTCGCCACCTACAAGGACGGGTTCAACAACCGGGGCGAGGTGTTCGACTACGAGCGCGGCGGCCCGGCCGGCATCCAGACCCCCTACTGGCTGACCGACGACAGCATCTCCAGCTCCAGCTGGTGCTACACCGTCGGCATCGGCTACTACTCGCTGAACGCCATGCTGCACTCGCTGATCGACCGGGTCAGCAAGAACGGCAACATGCTGCTCAACATCGCGCCGATGGCCGATGGCACCATCCCCTCCGGGCAGCGGTCGGTCCTGCTCGGCATCGGCGACTACCTCAAGCGCTTCGGCGAGTC
>NZ_JBFBIK010000288.1:0-1166 GCF_040685555.1 Sphaerisporangium sp. NPDC088356 | reverse complement strand
TAATAATAAAAGCTCCTTTATGAAACTAAAGGAGCTTTTAAATATTTACAACGATTAAAAGAACGGTTAATCAATACTAGGCTTCTAGTAAGGGATAAGGAGATTGAGAAAATTTTCATTTATTTATATACCTATAAATCGTTGTTCTTGACACTCCCCAAGAATCCGCAATCGACTTAATTGGCGTACCACTTTCTACCAAGGTTTTAAGAAGCTTTACGTCTTGCTCCGAAAATTTCTCAGGTCTTCCTCCAAGTCGTCCTCTTGCACGTGCGGCTTCTCTACCAGCGGCAGAACGCTCCAAAATAAGATTTCTCTCAAATTCCGCAAAAGCCGCAAACAAATGAAACATCAATTGTCCAGTCGAACTTGATTTATCCATTGTAATATTTTCTTGTAGACTATGAAAACTTACCCCTTTATTATTAAGAGAATTAACAATATTAATGAGATCTTCCATATTTCTACCTAGTTGATCCAATCGCCAAACAACGATCGTGTCTCCAGGACGAGAAAATTCGATCGCGGATTTTAATCCAGGTCTATCTTTTTTACTTCCTGACATATGATCAGTAAATATTTTTTCACAGTTATATTTTTTTAGACTATCTTTTTGTAAATCCAAATTTTGAAGTCCAGTTGAAACTCGTGCATATCCGATATTCATTTTTTTCTCCTTCATTTTAATTTATTGTATCATAACTTAGAAATATATATATAAATGAACATAGAATAAATTACGGGTTAATGAACAAGGAATGTAAATGATTTTGAGAAATTTAATAGGAAAAGAAGAGTGTTCAGAAAATGACCATTTTCTGAACATCTGATAAAAAAGGAAAAACGATTAGAACGCTTTTCTTTTTTATGTCTATTTATTTGATAATAGTCCAAAAACACTAAACAGGCTTTTAGTGATCCTTGCCTTCAATCGTTTCGATATCGCCTTTGCCGTCACGGGACACGATGGCCTTGATAGCGGCAGTGATGCCTAAAACATCATCATCCAATGACAACGCTGGTGTTTCCGGACGAGTGACAACCTGTTCCGGCAAAAATGGAATATGCATGAAGCCGGCCTTAATATCGGGAAACATCTTATCCCGCATATACTGTACCTGATAAAAAATGTGGTTGCAGACGTAAGTGCCTGCTGTGTTGGAGAC
>NZ_JBFBIK010000287.1:0-1166 GCF_040685555.1 Sphaerisporangium sp. NPDC088356 | reverse complement strand
CCGCCTTGACCTGCAACAGGTCCTGGCAGGTCTCGATGATCAGCGCGTCGGCGCCGCCCGCTATCAGGCCCGCCGCGTTGTCGCGGTAGGCGTCGCGCAGCGTCTCGTACGGCTTGTGCCCGAGCGTGGGGAGCTTGGTGCCCGGGCCCATCGACCCGAGCACGAACCGGGGCCGATCAGGGGTCGACCAGTGGTCGGCCCGCTCGCGTGCCAGCCGGGCGCCAGCCTCGGAGAACTCGTAGACGCGGCCGGGGATGTCGTACTCCCCTAGGGCGGCGAGGTTGGCGCCGAAGGTGTTGGTCTCCACGCAGTCGACGCCCACCTCGAAGTAGGCGTCGTGCACGCCCCGAACGATGTCGGGGCGGGTCACGTTGAGTACCTCGTTGCAGCCCTCGTGGCCCTCGAAGTCGTCGAGGGCCGGGTCGTAGGCCTGCAGCATCGTCCCCATGGCCCCGTCCGCGACCAGGACACGCTGGGCCAGAAGCTCGCGGAAGGTCGTCATGGTGCCTCCTAGAGGGCTTGGCGGAGCGCGTCGGCTCGGTCGGTGGACTCCCAGGAGAATCCCTCGCGGCCGAAGTGGCCGTACGCGGAGGTGGCCGAGTAGATGGGGCGGAGCAGGTCGAGGTCGCGGATGATCGCGGCCGGGCGCAGGTCGAAGACCGTGAGGATCGCCTGCTGGATCTTGTCCACCTCGACCTTCTCGGTGCCGAAGGTCTCCACGAACACACCGACCGGCTGCGCCTTGCCGATGGCGTACGCCACCTGCACCTCGGCGCGGTCGGCCAGCCCGGCGGCCACCACGTTCTTGGCGACCCACCGCATGGCGTAGGCGGCCGAGCGGTCGACCTTGGACGGGTCCTTGCCGGAGAACGCGCCGCCACCGTGACGGGCCATGCCGCCGTAGGTGTCCACGATGATCTTGCGGCCGGTCAGGCCCGCGTCGCCCATCGGGCCGCCGATCTCGAACCGGCCGGTCGGGTTGACCAGCAGCCGGTAGCCCTCGATGTCGAGGTCGAGGTCGGCGAGCACGGGCTCGACCACGTGCTCGCGGATGTCGGGGGCCAGCATCTCCTTGAGGTCGATCTCGGGAGCGTGCTGGGTGGAGACCACGACGGTGTCGAGGCGGACCGGGCGGTCGCCGTCGTACTCGATGGTGACCTGGGTCT
>NZ_JBFBIK010000286.1:0-1170 GCF_040685555.1 Sphaerisporangium sp. NPDC088356 | reverse complement strand
GCTATTCAACTGACAAATAAATTCCCTATATCTAAAAAAAAGCTAACAAGTAGTTTAGAAAAAATGATACATGAACAATTCGATTTAATTGATAAAGAAGAACTAGAGGACTATATAAAAGCAAAAAAATATGTTGAAACTTTGACCGAAGACGAAGTTAAAAATTTGTGTTTTGAAGTCAAAGATTTATACGAAGAGGTCTTAAAAGAATTTGAAATTAAGCTCTAATTTTTTTCAAAAAGGGGGATTGGGGGACACCACCAAAAATAAAAAGATTCGTCTGAAACGAACAAAAATAAAATTGGAAATTTTAGATTTTGTGAGTGAAAGATGAATACTTTTTACTGTACTTGGGTACCCAAGTGCGAAGTTCACTAAAGACACTAACCCCCTATTTTGAGCTTTTAGAGTTGACAGATATTTGTGAGGTTGACAAGATGAAAATAATTGAAAATCGTGAGAGAAGTATACAGAAAAAATTTCGTGTAAATGAAAAAGAGAACGAAAGAATTAAATTGATGATGAGAAAAACTGGTATCACTAATTTTTCTATTTTTGCTAGACGAGCCTGTTGCAATAAAGAGATTTTTTCTATTGATTTTTCAGAATATAAAAATATTATTTCTGAAATTTCTGCGACAAAATCTTAACTAAAACGTATCGGAAATAATATCAATCAAATTGCTAAACATTTAAACGAAAATAAAAATAATCAGACAAAAGAATTGATGTCTAATTATCAAAATCAATTAGAAAATTTGGAAGATAAAATTCAAAAAGTGGTTCATTATATTTCGGAGGGGGAGTAAAAATGACAGTGATTTATATGCCAAAACAATCGAACGGAACGGTTCATTCTTCAAAAGATTTAAACCAACTCATTGATTATGTGATGAACCCTGAAAAAACAAATGACTTTGAATATGTTTCCGCTCAAAACATTTTAGATATTCATTCAACCTGTGATGAAATGTTAGCGACACGAACAATGGCTATCGCTTTAAAAAACAAGCCACGAAAAAACGAAAGGTTTGGTTATCATTTTGTCCAATCTTTTTCTCCTGATGACCATTTAACGCCTGAACAAGCTCATGAAATTGGTTTAAAAACCATGAAAGAATATCTCGGAAATTCTGCGGAATTTATTATTGCCACTCATACCGATAAGCC
>NZ_JBFBIK010000285.1:0-1218 GCF_040685555.1 Sphaerisporangium sp. NPDC088356 | reverse complement strand
CGTGCAGATGTGGGCCCCGAACTCCAGCACCAACAACCAGTGGACCATCACCGCGCTCTGAGCGAGCCGTGGACACCTTGCGCAGCCGGCAGTTGACGATTCGATGCTGTCGGTGGTGCGGAGCAGGCGCCTGCCGGGCGGGGTGAACGCCAGGAACGGGGTCACCTGCTCCCAGGCGCCCCCCAGACCTTGACCGCCTGGGGGTGGCGCCGGCCGCAGCGCGTCGCGGCGTCCGGCGATGGGGCCACCGCGGAATGCCACGCCGGCGTTCAGCCGAGGGATTGCGCGGCAGCACGCTGCTGCTCCTGGCCGGCATGAGCAAGATCGACCCGGCGCTGTACGAGGCCGCCCGGCTCGACGGCGCCGGGCCGTGGCGGGAGTTCATCTCCATCACGGTCCCCAGCCTGCGCCAGGGGATCGCGCTCTGCGTCAGCGTGACCGTGATCGCGGCACTGGCGAGCTTCGACATCATCTACATCTCCACCCAGGGCGGCCCAGGCGACATGACCATGGTGCCCGGCCCGCAGATCTTCTACCTGGCCGGGATTGACCAGTCTTCCGTCCAGGCCAGAGGAGGAGCGGTCGGCGATGGTGCCGTTCGTCAGGTCGCCTGGATGGGTCGAGCGATTGGGCGAATCGATTCGACCAGCCTCCTGGGCGTCTTGGGATGGTAAAGAGGGAAATGTCCGAGCTTTCGCCCGCTGTGTCGCTGCCAGGCGCGCCGAGAGCGCGGGGGCGTACAACAGGACGGTATACATTGAGGTTCCCCCATTGACTCCCATTGTGGACGCGTTTATGTTCATCGAACCGGTTCGCCGAACCGGTTCGATACCGATCGGATATAGCCGCGTAACTTGTCAGCGGAGGTCATAATCATGGGGTCAGCAGCAACGATCCGCCACGCGGCCGGCCTGGGTCTAGCGGCCCTGCTTGTCGCGGGCGGTACGGTCGCATGCTCGTCGTCGCCCGGGGGCGGCGATGCGGCGAGCGCGAGCCCGGCCGCCGGTGGCGGCACCTACACCATCTGGGATCCCTACCCCCAGTACGACAAGAGCTCGGACTGGGTGAAGCTGCTCGACACATGCGGAACCCAGGCCGGGGTGGAGGTCAAGCGCACCGGATACGACACCAGCGACCTGACCAACAAGGCGCTGCTGGCCGCCCAGCAGGGCAACGCGCCCGACGTGCTGATCGTGGACAATCCGGTGGTCTCCACGC
>NZ_JBFBIK010000284.1:0-1226 GCF_040685555.1 Sphaerisporangium sp. NPDC088356 | reverse complement strand
GGTGGCACACCACTACGCATCCGGCGCCAAGGATTCGACGATCGAGGAGTGCGTCCGCTCCCTTCGCGAGGTTCACAAGGACCTGGAGCGCCGCGCCGACGTCATCGACGGACTGCCTGAGGAGGCCTGTCCGGAGAACAAGGTCACCGCGGATGTGGCTGCTCAGAAATCCCTCGGCCTGCATCCGCTGGTGTTCGCCATCGACGAGTGTCAGGAACTGTTCTCGCACGAGGACTACGGCGACGAGGCAGCGAAGCTGTGCAGGCCTACAAGAACGGCGTCAGGGCCACGACGTTCACCGACGAGGACCTCGGTATCGGCTACCTACTCGGAGTCAGCACCGAGGCGCGGATCGTGCGCTCCTACTACCTCGACAACCCGATGGCCGGTCTGATCGCTGACCGTGCAAGAGCCATGCGGCTTGCTGCGGGAACGCTGTCCGGCTACGCGGCCGGCGAAGTGGACACGACGCAGGGTCTGACCTACGACCTGCTCGCGGACATCCTGACAGTCGTGCCAGCCACCGAGGAGAAGGTCTGGAACTCGGTCGTCGTCGACCGTCTGGCGACGCTCCGGACGGACATCTACGGACCGTGGGCTGAGCAGGAGGACGAGGCCAAGACGGCTCAGCTCACAGCGATGCTCAAGCCGCTCGGCATCAAGGTCGACCAGGTCTTCAAGACCATGGACGGTAAGGGCTCGAACCGGCGCGGCATCGTCAGGGATCAGGTCGTGGAGGCCTCGAAGAGGAAGCTCCGTAGCGTGAAGTAGGGCTAGCACGACGAAGGAGCCTCGACAACCTCACATCAGGGGGGTTCGGGGCTCCTTCTCGTTGCCTGCTAGGACGCTAGGAAGCAGGTCCGAGGCCTGACGCTCCGCTAGCTGGGGTGCTAGGCCTAGCAGGGCTCGATGCTAGGGGATCAAGCTATTCATCCCAAACCGAACCCCTCAGGTCTCGAACCATGTGGCCCGACCCCTGAGGAGCGTGACGCGCGTCAGCCGTCCTTGCCGTCACTGCCGAACATCGCGTTGATCCACTTCACGAAGCGGTCAAGCACTTCGAGGACCCAGTCTCGTCGATCCTTCGGCAGAAGCGGTGAAATGAGCAGCGCCGGGAAGAGCGCTAGGACGAGCACCAGCAGGGGCAGTGCGACTAAGGCCGCTACGAGGACGCGCAGCCACTGGGGGAACCCTTTCACGTTGATCCTTCACCTCGATGATCAACC
>NZ_JBFBIK010000283.1:0-1249 GCF_040685555.1 Sphaerisporangium sp. NPDC088356 | reverse complement strand
GGATAACATCATTAAATATGGTATAATTTAAGGTATATAATATGTATGTGGAGATACCATGAATCAAAAAAAGAGGCGTCATTATCGTAAGAAAAAACACACAGTACTAAAAGTTATTTCAATTATTTTTGTATTAGTAATTATCGCTGTTGCTTCTATAGCCTACGTAGCTTATAGAAATGTTGAATCAACCTTTTCAACATCATATGAAAATTTCCCTAAAACAACAAGTATCGACTTAAAAAAGTCTAAAACATTCACCACACTTATCATTGTAATTGGTAAAAATAATTCTAAAAATACAGCTTATGCTACTGTTTTAGCTTCAACGAATATAAAGACAAATCAAACTACTTTCATGAACTTCCCAGTTTTTGCGACAATGCCTAATCAAAAAACAATCACTTAAGTTTACAATACGAATGGAGATGATGGAATTTTCCAGATGGTTAAAGACCTATTGAATGTGTCCATTAACAAAGTAATTCAGATCGATGTTAATAAAATGGGATCACTTGTACAGGCCACTGGTGGAATCACCATGCAAAATCCAAAGGCATTCAATGCTGAAGGTTATGAGTTTAAACAAGGAACTGTTAATTTACAAACTGCTGATCAAGTCCAAGCCTATATGACACAAATTGACGATACTGATTTGGATGCTTCAATCACTCGGATTCAAAATGTCTCAATGGAACTCTACGGAAATATTCAAAAAATTGCTCATATGAAAAAACTTGAAAGTTTCAATTACTATCGAGAAATTCTCTATGCTTTTTCAAACACTGTTAAAACCAATATAAGAAAAGTAACAGTTATATTTTTGCTTTTTTCAGGAATTTGGGTAGGAGCTGCAACAAGTTTTTTTGAGATTTCTTTAGTGTTTTCTGTATTAGCTGGTATTATAAGCTCAAATTTACTAGAAAATGAATTTGTTCCGTATTCAGTTATTTTAATACTGGTTTTTCAAAATTTATTGATAGGTACTGGGTCTCATTTAACAGGGAATCTGTCAGGTTTAACTTATCTCACTCAAGTTCCGATGGTTTTTGTTTGGACTATTAATCTCTGTTTGAAAAAGGTAGATAAATTATCTAAAGTTGATATTTCTTTTATAGTTCTTATGATATTTTCTTTGTCATCTTTGGCATTTGGACGAGGGCCAATTCAGGCAATTATTTCGAACTTAAGAGATTTATCGACATTTTATTTTACTTATCGTATAGGTAAAAGATTTATCAAAACTGAA
>NZ_JBFBIK010000282.1:0-1269 GCF_040685555.1 Sphaerisporangium sp. NPDC088356 | reverse complement strand
TCGGGCGCTCGGGCACGAGTCGGGCACTCGTCTCCGACTCAGGCTGAATAGCTACGATTACTCCTCCGTGGCCACCAGCCCCGTCTGACAGGCGCCCCACTCGGATGGGTCACCTAGCTTGACGTTGGTGCCGCCGAGGCCGCAGTAGCCCGGCTCACGCTTCTACTCTGCTCCAAGTTGGCCGCGGAGACCCCGAAGTCGACGAGCCAGGTCGGGGACGTCATCCAGTTCGCCCTTTGCAAGCGAAAAGACGAGAGTCTCAGCCTCGTCCACATCCCGGTACTCCAGTATCTCCCCGTTATCCTCGAGAAACGCTACAGCGGCGGCCCAACCGAGTCGCTTGTTGCCGTCCACCAAGGGGTGGCCCAGGACGATGCTGTGCATCAGCGCGGCGGCCTTCTCCCACAGGTCCGGATAGGCGTCCTCGCCGAACACCGATGTCTGCGGACGCAGCACTGCCGCGTGCAACTGACCGCCGTCGCGCACGTCCACCACAGGGAGCACGGCGCTGGCCAGAGCGAGGATGTCCTCTGTCGTCGGAAAGGAGGTCATCGCGCCAGGCGGTCCAGCAGTTCTCGATCGCGTTGTGCGATCTTCCTGCCCATCGCCTCGTAGCGCTCGCGTCGACGCCGGGCGATGTACTCCTCGATCGCGACGACCATCGCGGAGTTGACGCTCTGCGCGTCACCACTGGCTATCTGCTTGATCTGCTCGTAGGTCTCGTCCCGGAGACGCAGCCTGGTCTCAGCCATGCTCTCAATGGTACCACTTTTCGGTACCACTCCTCGGGTACGTGGACGGCATTCTGGAGCGAGCCTCCGGCGATGTCGTCGGCATCGAGGTTAAAGCGGCGGAGACCGTACGCGCCGACGACTTCAGGGGAATCCAGCATCTGGCCCGCAAACTCAGCGACCGTCTGATCACTGGATACGTCCTCTACGCGGGCCAGGAAACGCTCCCTTTCGGAGACCGAATGCGCGCTCTTCCCCTATCCGCGTTGTGGGAGGCGACCGTAGACTCCTGACCGGCCCAATTCACCGCTTCGCGGCACCCGCTCTGAAACCTCTGGCATGTCCAGAGCGGAGGTCCAGCGACCTGGCTACTCCTCCGACGGGGTCGTCAGCCCCGTCGGGCACCACGCCGAAGCGAAGGGTCACCTGCGTTGACACCGGTGCCCCCGATGCCGCAGTAACCCAGCACCGAATCGCTCTCAGGGTGCGCAGTTCCAGCCTGTGAACGGCGACTACGGCTAACGCGGCCCCGAGCGGA
>NZ_JBFBIK010000281.1:0-1273 GCF_040685555.1 Sphaerisporangium sp. NPDC088356 | reverse complement strand
CCGGCCGGGCCAGCTCGGCCAGCAACCGGGACCGCACCGGGTCCAGCGAGGCCTCGGCCGCTGCCGGGTCTTCGATCACCGCCACTTCGAACATGACCCAACACTCTCACCGAACATTTTTATTGTCAAGGCGGTTCGAGTTGTCGGAGCGCTGTGACGGTTGGGTCGCTGTGGGTTGGTTAACGATGGATGCTGCTTCGGGGGGCACGCCGGTGGAATTCCTGACTGATCGTGAGGCGGCGGCGTACGGCGGGTGCGCGGTCGCGCGGCGAGTTGGAGCAGGTGTTCGTGGCATGGAGCGGACGCGCGGGCGCCGGACATGGCCCCAAGACCGTCTTCGGCGACGGGGTGAGGTGGCTACGCCGCAAGGCCGTACCGCTGCCAGGCGTGACGACGCCGGCCGGCGTCGTGTCAGGCCGGGGAAGGCGGGCGCCGCCACTCGTCGGCCAGCAGCCCGTAGAGCAGGTCGTCGGTCCACTCGCCCTTGCTCCAGGTGTGAGCGCGGCGCAGGCCTTCCCTGCGGAAGCCGAGACGCTCCATCAGCCGGGCCGAGCGCAGGTTGCGGGCATCGCACTCGGCCGACACCCGGTGCAGGCCCTCCTCCTCGAACAGGTGCTCCAGCACGCGTCCAACGGCCTCGGTGGCGTAGCCGTGCCCCTGGCAGCCGGGGGCGAGGGTGAACCCGATCTCCGCCTGCATGAGGTTGGCGTGCAGGTTGACGCCGATGTCGCCGATCAGCACGCCCTCTCGCTCTATGGCGTACTGGAACCAGCCGGGCGCCCGGGGGTCGCGGGCCCGTGACGACGCGATCAGCGCCCGGGCCTGCGCCACGGGCACCGGGGCGTCCCACGACTGGTACCGGGCCACGCCGGGATCGGAGCGGTAGGCGGCCAGCGCCGCGGCGTCGTCCTCGCGGAAGCGACGCAGGGTCAGCCGGGCCGTCGACAGGAGCATTCAGGAATTATCGCCCACGCCTGCCGGAGGCCCGGCGGCGGCCGGGACGGACGCGGGGGGCCGGGGTTCAGCGGTCGCGAGCGGGCACCCAGGTGGTGTGCCGCGCGTCCGGGAGAGTGGTCGGAATGTGGACCACGGCCTCCGGGCGGCCGGTCAGGTTCAGCGCGTCGAGCACCAGCAGCTCGCTCCGGCCCAGCGCGGCGTTCCGTGCCAGGACCACGATCCAGCCGTCGCCCTCGGCGATCCCGCGGGGGACGAAGACGGGACGGCCCGCGCGCCACCCGGGGCCGAGCTCCCGTACCTGGGTGGTGCCGGCCGC
>NZ_JBFBIK010000280.1:0-1275 GCF_040685555.1 Sphaerisporangium sp. NPDC088356 | reverse complement strand
TGTTGAGTCACAAAATTTTTCTGCTTAGCATCTTTTAGTTCTTCACTGTATTTTTGATCAAGTTTACTTAATTTTTTAATCGCAAATTGTAAAATGAAGTTAGCCACCTTGAGTCAAGCAAAAAACATCTGAATCTCTTATACTAGAAGTTCGACCAAATAGTATAAAAAGGAAATTCAGATGCAAGACTATTCTATCACAAGCCAGAGCAAAGGGAAACACCTGACCAATCAAGACCGTTTAAACATTGAACGTTGGCACAATAAAGAAGGACTGAGCAACCGTGAGATTGCGCGCTTATTGAATAAAGCTCATGGGACGATTGACAGAGAGATGAAGCGAGGGGAAATCCAGCTCAAGCGGAAGGTAAAATACTCTGCTAAAAAGGCTCAAGAAAATTATGAAGGATTGAGGGCTCACAGTGTTCGTCCGAGTAAACTCACGACTGAGATTGATTGTTATGTGAGTACACGTCTTAAAGAAGACAAGGACTCTTTGGAAGTCATTCATCAGGCTCTAAAAGGAGTTTCTCTGAGCAGCCTCTACAATTGGGTCAACTGGGGCTGGTTAGAAGCCAAGCGTCATCATCTTTTCTATCCGCAGTATAAGGCGGCAAAGAAAATCAAACCTCGTGCGCCAAAGCATCCTTTTGGTAAGTCTATTGAAGAACGGCCTGAGTTCATTAACAATCGCTTAGAAGTGGGGCATTACGAGATTGACACGGTCATTCTTACGAGAGCTAAGAACAAGGTGCTTTTGACGCTCACAGAGCGAAAATACCGCACGGAGATCATTCGCTTGATTGATGGGAAAACAGCACAGGCGGTCAATGATGAGCTGGTGGAACTTCAAAAAAGTTATGACTTCAAATCCATTACCCCTGACAATGGCCATGAATTTGCAAGGCTCTCTGAGGACGTAAGCTGTCCAGTTTACTATGCACACGCCTACGCGAGCTTTGAGCGAGGGACGAATGAAAACCATAACCGAATGATTCGTAGGCATCTGCCAAAAGGCACAACAAAGACGACCCCTGAAGAAGTCGCCGCTATCGAGTATTGGATGAACCATTATCCAAGAAAAATGTTCAACTATAAGAGTTCATATGAGATGAGCTTGGCTGGCTAACTTGGACTTGCAATTTGCGAAATTTTAATTATACTAACTAATAATATTAAATATCGAGGTTCCAAAATGATTAACAACTTTAAAAAATTTTATTTTTTCTTTATGAATGATCCACATTAGTTTTTGGCTAATAAAATGTGGGTCCTC
>NZ_JBFBIK010000279.1:0-1318 GCF_040685555.1 Sphaerisporangium sp. NPDC088356 | reverse complement strand
CGGGCTTTCCCGGAAAGGCGGAACCAGCCGGTCGCGCACCGTGGGCACCGGCCCCGGCTCCTCAGCCGACGAGGTGGGCGGTTTCCCGGAAAGTCGCAAAATTCCAGCAAAGCATAGGGGGAAGGCGCGAACAGCCACCCGGGCACCCTATGCGCCACGGGCGGCCCGCAACCAGAGGATCAAGAAGGACAGCCGAACCCCCGCACGTTCAGAGGCCACGCGCGGCCGGGACGTTCACCGGCCCGGGACGGTGGACGGCGTCGTAGAGGTCGCGCTTCGGGATGCCCGCCGACTTGGCGACGTCGACGATGGCCTGCTTGCGCGACACCCCCGCCTCCTCCCTGCGGGCGACCTCGAACACGAGCTCCTGGAGGTCGGGCTCGACCGTGCCCGGCTCGTGCCCCGCGACGACCAGCGTGATCTCGCCCCGGACGTTCCCCCCGGCCCATTCGGCCAGCTCGCCGAGCCCGCCCCGCCGCACCTCCTCGTAGGTCTTGGTCAGCTCGCGGCAGACGGCGGCCGGCCGGTCGGGGCCGAACGCCTCGGCCATCGCCGCGAGACAGGCCTGGAGCCGGTGCGGCGCCTCGAAGAAGACCATCGTGCGCTCCTCGGCCGCGAGAGCCGTCATCCGCCGCGCCCGCTCCCCCGGCTTGCGCGGCGGGAACCCCTCGAAGCAGAAGCGGTCGCTCGGCAGCCCGGAGATCGCCAGCGCGGTGGTGACCGCCGAGGGCCCCGGGAGCGCCGTCACCGAAATGCCCGCCTCGACGGCGAGGTGGGTCAGGCGGTAGCCGGGATCGGAGACGCCGGGCATGCCCGCGTCGGTGATGACCAGCACGGTCTCGCCGTCCTGCAGGGCCCCGAGCAGTTCCTTGGCCCGGGTCGTCTCGTTGGCGTCGTAGTAGGACACCACACGTCCGCCGAGCGTCACTCCGAGGTCGGCGACGAGCCTGCGCAGCCGGCGGGTGTCCTCGGCCGCGATGACGTCCGCGGTCGATAAGGCCTCGCGTAGCCGGGCGGAGGCGTCGTCGACACGCCCGATCGGAGCACCCGCCAGCACCAGCCTGCCGTTGTCGTTCACATGCCCATCCTCTCCCATGCACGGAGAGGCCATCAGCACAGCACCTTCGGGCATGAGTCTTCCCAATTGGGTACGTAAGCGGTGTTTCTTAGGCTGGACGTAATAGCCGCCCCGTACGATGTCCGGATGGCCCTGACGGACTTCCCTAACCAGGACTTCGAGCAGCCGGAGCCGCGCGACGAGCCCGCACAGCCGGGATCGGTACGCGACCGGCTGGTTCCGCCGTTCCACGGAAACCCC
>NZ_JBFBIK010000278.1:0-1327 GCF_040685555.1 Sphaerisporangium sp. NPDC088356 | reverse complement strand
TCTGAGACCAATGGGGATGAAGAGAAACAGTGGTTTTCCTGATACACCGTCGCCACTAGGGCCGGATGCGTCAAGCTTTCCTGATACACGAGCGGCCTGCACGCCGCGCAAACGCTCAGGAAGTAACTGGCAGAGAGGCTACGGTGGATGGGATGATCCGTCCGTCATCGCCGTCACAACCATCGGTGGAGTACCACCGCATTCTATTGCCGCGCGGTTGTCCAGGAGTAATTAACCGCATTTCCCCAGGACACCGGATCGTCGCCTATGTCAATGAGATGCAGTTCGAGCCTGAGTTAAAGCTCCCCATGGACGAGATCAGCATGAGAGCGCTGGGCCTGCTCCAGCCCGTCGAAGAGACGCGCCCGGTGCCTGCGCTCCGCGTCCGCGTCCGACGAAGCGGAGATCTAGGACATGAGCTCGCGGTCGCCGAGGTCACCCCAGAAGGGATCACCGTCGGGGTCGAGAAGACCCTCCTGTCGGAGGACTTGGCGAACTTTCTGAGCGACGCGGGCACCAGAATCTCCCGTGACTTCATCCGTCGGATGACGTGACCTGGCGTTCGCGCCGTCCCGTCGCGGCCCGCGGGTGAACCTTGAGAAGCTTCTCACTCAGTGACCGGACACGGTGTGCGTGTCCGGTCCACTGGTGACCGGCCAGGCCCACGCCTACGGCCTGCTCCGCTGCGGGGCAGGGAGATCAGGGCACTGACCATGAGGTTCAGCCGATAACACGGCGGATCGGCCTCGTCGCGTGCGGAAGCCGGGACGGATGACGTCGCTGATCCAATTGCCCGGCAACGTCGCACCCGGCCACTCGGCTCGAATCCAATTGGTTATTTGTCATTGCGTGTGTTGGTATGAGAAGCAAATGAATCCGTGAACGACACTGTTTATGGCCGTATGCTGCCGAATGCCATCAGTTCTACCTGACCGTACATCCGGGCGTACGCCATGTCGTTACGTCCGAATTGACCATTGTGTCTGGCTGACATGCTTGGGGAGACGATCCCGCCTTCGCGTGGCTGTGCGCATCAAGCCATGAGGTGTAGGACCGGCGGGACACACGCCTCCACACGCCTCCACGGCTGGTGCAACGTGTCCTGACCGGGCGGTCCGTCGCGCAGGTGGCGGTCGAGGTGGGAATCTCCCGCGTCGTGCTCGTCAACGAACCGAACGGAGCTCCGCTTGACCGTGTGCCATTACTCACGCGGGCGACCATGCGGACCGCACGTTCACGCGGTTCGGGGGACAAGGGTATGGAGTGCATGACGGGAATCGAGCCTCCATCAGACCCGGGCGGCTCATCACTCCCTGTCGCTATGGAG
>NZ_JBFBIK010000277.1:0-1415 GCF_040685555.1 Sphaerisporangium sp. NPDC088356 | reverse complement strand
CCGAGCGCCTCGTCCGCGCGGGCGGCGGGCAGGCCCGCGGCCGCGCCCACCACCCTGAGGTGGTCGCGGGCCGTACGGCCGGGGTGGAAGCTCGTCGCCTCCAGCACCGCGCCGACCTCGGACAGCGGCGCGGCCAGTTCGGCGTACCTGCGGCCGTTGACGAGGGCCTGGCCCGAGTCGGGCTTGACCAGGCCGAGCAGGGAGCGAAGCGTCGTGGTCTTGCCGGCCCCGTTCGGGCCGAGATACCCGGTGACGGTGCCCGCCTCGACGGTGAAGGACACGTCGTCCACGGCACGGACCGCCCCGAAGGACTTGTAAAGGTTATGGATCTCGATCGCAGCCATCATCGGCGATTATTGGCGGTTTCGCGGGCTGCGCCTAGCGCCTCGGGCAGATGTAGACCATATAGCGATATAACGCCCGCCTACAGGCGGTACACGCGGCGGGCGTTGCCGGAGCCGATCATGTGGGCGACCCTGGCCGCGTCGCCGGCGCTCCACTCGCCCTCCTCCAGCCGGGCGGCGAGCGCGCGGGCCAGCCCGCGCCGGAAGTACAGCGCGCCGAGGTGGCACATCTCGGCGACGCCGGAGCAGTCGGAGCTGAACATCAGCTTGTGGAAGGGGACCAGCTCGAGCAGTTCGCCGATGATCGTGGCCGAGCCCGCCGCGGTGTAGGTCAGCGCGAGGCCCACGTCGGCGTACACGTGCGGGAACACACTCGCCAGATAGGCGGCCTGCCGGTGGAAGGGGTAGCAGTGGAGCAGGATCAGCGGGACCCCGACCGGCCGCGTCGCCCGGATGAAGCCCGTCATCAGGGTCGGGTCGGACCGGTGCAGGTCGATGCCGGGGTCGCCGTACCCGGTGTGGAACTGCAGGGGCAGGCCCCGCTCGCGGGCGATGTCGACGGCCGTCCAGAGCAGGTGGCGCAGCAGGACCGGATCGGCCAGCCGCTCCTTGGGGTCGGTGAGCCGCCTGCCCGCGGCCGCGATCACCGTGCCCCGGCTCGGCCGCGCCGGGTCGAAGTCCAGGCCGTGGCGGTAGGCGACGATCGACTTCAGGCCGACGGCGCGGGAGGCCCGGGCGGCGAGCCGCTCGGCGAGTGCGTGGACGTAGCCCACGGCGGTCGGGCCCTCCTGGGCGACCTCCTCCTCGACGTGCTCCAGCCGCACGATCTCGTCGGCGGCGGCGCCCCCGAGGCGTCCCATCTCGGCCGCGGAGAGCAGCTCGCGCCCGCCGCTCCCGCCGTCGACGAGGAAGGCCACGACCCCGGCCGCGCGCAGCAGCAGCTTGTTGGCCTCGTCAGGGCCGAGCTCGGCCCTGCGCGCCAGGTAGACAGAACGGAAGAGCAAACGTCAGAACACCAGTCACCCAGAATTCAAACGCGGATGCCGTCGTCTGCTAGAAACCCGGTGGGGC
>NZ_JBFBIK010000276.1:0-1497 GCF_040685555.1 Sphaerisporangium sp. NPDC088356 | reverse complement strand
AGACCGTCACCTCGGTCGGTGGGGTGGCCACGAAGGTCGCCACCGCCACGTCGACCGTCGCCGGTAGCTGAATCAGAATGCGCCCGCGCCGATCCCCTCGCGGCCGCGACGGGGGCGCCATCTCATCGAGGTAGCGCGAGCGCACTTCCTGCAGCGTGACCACGCCGCCGTCCTTGAGACCTTGGAGCGTGCTTACGGCACCGCCCCAGGGACGATCCGCTACAACGGTTACGCCCGGCGCATGGCAATTGAGCTCTCCGAGACCGGTCCCGTGGCTTTGCAGCCACGCGCCCGCGAGCTGGCGAACAAGGTGGGGGTACTGGTCTGAGCAGGGAGCACAGACTGTGCCCCCTGCTCAGCGACAGGAGGATTACGGTCCTGGCATGGATCACGTGGCGTTGCGATGACGTCACAGAACGGACCCGCCGAGGCGTTGCGTTCGCATCGACGGGCCCTTGATCGGACGCGGAGGTCCGACCCATGCCACACCCTAAGACCACACCCGACACGCCCCCGCGCGGGTGGCACATCTTCCGCAGCGACAAAGGCCGCCTGTGGGCCACCAGGGATCGCCCGTACACCGACGCCGAGGATAAGGCCGGCGCGTGGCGCACGGTCGATGCCGATGAGGAGTTCGAGCTGTATCGGGCGACTGCCGAGCAGGAGAGCCGCGTCGCGCTGGCGGCCGTGTCGCGCTGGCGGCCGTGTCGTGAACAGCCCGGTCGACGTCGAGCGGCAGCTTGCCGTGCTCAACCAGGACTACCCCGCATGGCGTATCGCCAGGCCCGTGCGCGCGGACGGCAGCTCGATGGGGTGGTGGGCGATCCGGCACGTCCCCCTGACCCCGTCCCAGCGCTGCGCAGGGCTGGTCCCCAGCATCGCCCGCGGCGACGTCGTGGCGCTGGTGATGGAACTCGGAGTGCAGGACGACATCGCGCACCGGGTGGGGTACACGACCGGCGCGCCATGATGGAGCCCTTGGATACGTTCCTGAGCGCCTTCCAGGGCAACGCGGACCACGGGGTGCACATCCCCCGTTGGTCAGGAGCGAGCGGGGTCGACCGGGTCACCTGGTTTCCCGCGTGGCATGGCGAGGAGCGCACTCGGGTGTTGCGCTGGACGTGCGAGTGCCGCCTGAAGGTCTATTACCTGGTGACCGGCGGGGGTCGCGCATGGATAAGGCGCCAGGCCCGAGCTGCCCCCGCCAGCGACCGGGTGACGTCCAGCGACACCGAGCGCATGAGGTACCCGGACGCCGAGATGTTGTGGGAGCGGATCCTGCTCGGGCGTGCCCGGTGACGATCTCGATGCCACGGCTCACGAGCTGGCGGGCGATCCCCGCCGACCGGCCCGGGTTTCTCTCGCCCACCGGGCCGGTCACCAGATGTCCGGCCGGGGCGCCTCGCCTTCCCCTGGAGGCTCGAGCCCCCGGCCGGACCCGCTAGTACTCCAGCCGTAGATCGTGATCTTCGTGCTGGTTAGCTGCGCAGCAGCACC
>NZ_JBFBIK010000275.1:0-1504 GCF_040685555.1 Sphaerisporangium sp. NPDC088356 | reverse complement strand
CAATTGTTTGCATAGATACATTGATAATGGATAATAAGAGATTGAAAATATATTTTGGATTCTTTGAAAACTCGTTAGGGTCATCAACAATGCCAGATTTTTTATCTTTTTTCACTTGGTATTGGTCAATAATCCACTCAATTGCAGGCTTTCCGTTTACCACATACTCATAGGCACGTTCAGGAATGTCTGATATGGAAAGGTTATAATAAACTAGACACAAAGTTAAGAGAAATCGTGGAAAGGTTTATTATGGCAAGAAGAAAATTCGATAAACAATTTAAAAATTCTGCAGTAAAACTCATTCTTGAAGAGGGTTACTCTGTTAAAGAAGTCAGCCAAGAGCTTGAGGTTCATGCCAATAGTCTTTATCGCTGGGTTCAAGAAGTTGAAGAATATGGAGAAAGTGCTTTTCCAGGCAATGGGACAGCCCTAGCTAATGCCCAACATAAGATTAAATTGTTAGAGAAAGAAAATCGTTATCTTCAGGAGGAACTTGAACTTCTAAAAAAGTTCCGGGTCTTCTTGAAGCGAAGCAAGTAAAACGTTTTGAATTTCTCTTGAAACATCATGGGAAGATAAAAATTAAACATGCAGTAAAAGTTCTTAAGGTTTCTCGCTCAGGTTTCTATGAATACATGCATCGTCGTCCTTCAAAACAACAAGTGGAGAGAGAAATTCTCTCAGAGAAGATAAAAGCTGTCTTTCATGAGCATAAGGGACGCTATGGTGCGGTTAGAATTACCAAGGTACTTCATAATACTGGTATTATGACCAACACGAAACGTGTTGGGAAACTGATGCACTTGATGGGACTTTATGCCAAGGGAAGTCGTTATAAATATAAACATTACAACAGAAAAGGAGCTTCGCTTTCAAGACCCAATTTAATTAATCAGATCTTTAAAGCAACAGCTCCTAATAAAGTATGGCTGGGAGACATGACCTATATCCCTACCAAAGAAGGCACCTTATACTTAGCCGTGAATATCGACGTTTTTTCACGTAAGATTGTAGGCTGGTCAATGTCTTCACGGATGCAAGATAAACTGGTGAGGGATTGCTTCTTGCAAGCTTGTGGGAAAGAACATCCTCAGCCTGGCTTGATTGTCCATACTGATCAAGGGAGTCAATATACAAGCTCTCGTTATCAATCTACTCTTCGTCAAGTCGGTGCTCAATCTAGCATGAGTCGTAAAGGAAATCCATATGACAATGCAATGATGGAGTCTTTTTATAAGACGCTAAAGAGGGAGCTTATTAATGATGCTCATTTTGAGACAAGAGCTGAGGCTACTCAAGAAATATTTAAATACATTGAGACCTATTACAATACAAAAAGGATGCATTCAGGTCTTGATTACAAGTCTCCAAAAGACTTTGAAAAATATAATTCTTAAATTCTCTTAACTCCGTGTCTAGTTTTTCGTTGACTTTCCAAAAATATAGCTCATTTTGTGTCTAAATATTTGACATTGGTCCATACTTCTAAGTTAGAGCCGTC
>NZ_JBFBIK010000274.1:0-1581 GCF_040685555.1 Sphaerisporangium sp. NPDC088356 | reverse complement strand
CGGAACCTGTCAATTTGATCAAGGCAGTTGAGCTGGTCTAATTCTGTGTCAGCTTTTGTTGTTCGTCCTTGTGGTCGGGGTTGTTGGGCTTGTTGATCCATGCCGGTCCGGGCAGGTCGGGCGGGGTGGGCATGCCGCCGGAGGCGAACCGCTGGGGATGGGTGGCCTGGGCGGCGGCCAGGGTGCGGGCGCGCCGGTCGCGGACGATGTCGGCCTGGCCGTAGTGCACGTCGGCGGGGTGGTGGTAGCCGATCCCGGAGTGGTGGTGGTCGTGGTTGTACCAGGCGTAGAACTCCTGGCAGAACACGCGAGCGTCATGGATCGAGCCGAAGTGGCCGGGGAAGGCCGGGCAGTACTTCAGCGTTTTGAAGCTGGCTTCGACGTGCGGGTTGTCGTTGGATGTCTTGGGTCGGCTGTGCGACTTGGCCACGCCCAGGTCGATGAGCAACTCGGCGACGGTCTTGGACTTCATCGAGCTGCCGCGGTCGGCGTGCAGGGTGAGCGTGCCGGGGTCGATGGCCTGCTTGGCTGCGGTGGCCTTGATGAGCCGCTTGGCCAGTTCGGCGGACTCGCGGGAGGCGACCATCCAGCCGACGACGCAGCGGCTGTAGATGTCGATGATCGTGTACAGGTGGTACCAGACGCCCTTGCCGGGGCCGCGTAGCTTGGTGATGTCCCAGGCCCACACCTGGTTGGGCGCGCCGGCGAACAGTTCAGGAATGGTCTTGGGCGGGTGGGTGGCCTGGCGGCGCCGATCACGGCCGACCTCGCCGTGCTCGCGCAAGATCCGGTACATCGTGGACTGCGAGGCCAGGTAGGTGCCCTCGTCCAGCAACGTGAAGTACGCCGTTGCCGGTGCCGCGTCAGCGAACCGCTCATTCAGCACGGTGCGGACGTGCTCGCGCTCGCCCTGCGACAGCGCCGCAGGATGCGGCCTTCGCGGGGTGAGCGGACGCGCCGGAGCGGGGCTCTTGCGGTTCTTGCGGTACCAGTTGGCCTGCGGTACCCCGGCGGCCGCGCACGCGTTACGCCGCCCGAGCACAGGTGTCAGTTCCTCGACCGCCTGCTCCTGAGCAGCTTCGATGATCTCGGTCACTGCTCGCCCCGAGCCGTCGAGGTCTCGCTGCCGGTGGCGAGCTGATCCAGCAGCGCGAAGAGCTTTCCCTGCACCTCGATCACCTGGCGGGTCTTGCCCAGTTCGGCACGCAGCCGCTCGACCTCACCCTCCAACTCCCCGATCTTCTTGTCGCGCCGGTCGGCCTTCGGGCGGCCGACCGGCCGGGCCAGCGCCTGTTCCGCGCCGTGGTCCCGGGCCGTCCTCCAACTGGAGATCAACGACGAGTACAGGCCCTCCCGGCGCATCAGCGCGCCCTTGCCGGCCTTGTCCAGTTGGTCGTACTCCTCCAGGATCCGGGCCTTGTACGCCGCCGTGTACCGGCGGGTCACGACCCGCTCGCGCACCTGCGGGTCAGGGATCTCCGGATCCGACTGTCGTGCTCCCACGAAGGGATGTCTCCTTCCCCACCCTCAGCACAGAGTTTTATGCCTGTTTGCTACCTCTGTCCATTTTGGCAGGGAGGG
>NZ_JBFBIK010000273.1:0-1649 GCF_040685555.1 Sphaerisporangium sp. NPDC088356 | reverse complement strand
CGGTTCACCGCCGGAGATCAATTACCTGGCCGAGGTTCAGTGACGGGCCACTAGCTCTCCTCACCCCCGCGGCCGCTGAACTCCCCGCCCAGCCAGAGCCGGTCGCCATCGGCCGTGTTCCCGAGCCCGATACGAACGCGGGTGAGCTTCACGATATGAATCGCCGTGAACTGCTCCGCCTGCTCAGCATCACGGGCACCCTCGTGGCGCTTCCCGAGCCTGCCGCAGCGAGCATCCCCCCGACCGTCGCGGGTGACGTTGAGCATTTCGCCCTGCTCAACAGCCACCTGTGGCAGGTCTTCTCCCTGTCGAAGTCCAAACGGCTGGTCTACCCGCTCGTCCGCGGCCAGCTCGGCATGCTGATCGACAGCATGGAGGGCACCCACTCGCCGTCGATGCACCAGCGCCTGTGCGTTTTCGCCTGCGACCTGTTCCAACTGGCCGGCGAAATCTTCTTCGACAGCAACCGCTACACCGACGCCGCCTACTGCTACTCTCTGGCCGCCAGCGCAGGTCGCGAGGCCCACGCCTACGACGAGTGGGCCTGCGCGCTCACCAGGCAGGCGTTCATCAACATGTACGACCAGCAGTTCACCCAGGCCGCCTCGATCCTGACCGTCGCCTCCCGGGTCGCCCACCAGGGCGACAACCACTTGTCGACCCGCCATTGGGTGGCCGCCGTTCAAGCCCAAGCCCATGCCGGCCTTGGTGACCTGGACGCCTGCAACCGGGCACTCGACAAAGCCGACCAAGTCCTCACGCTCTCCGGACCGGTCAGCCCCGGCGGCTGGCTGCGCTTCGACGGATCACGACTGGCCGAGGAACGCGGCGGCTGCTACCTCGCGCTGGGCCGCGCTGATCTCGCAGAGACCGCTCTGACCGAGGCGCTCAACCAGACCGTCTCGCTGCGGCGCCAAGGCAGCATCCTGACCGACCTGGCCATCCTCGGCGTTCGCCGCAACGACCTGGACCAGGTCCTCCAGTACGGAGGTGACGCCGTCGACCTCGCTGAGCAGACCCAGTCCTCTGGCTACGTCGGCCGCAAGCTCCAGTCCCTTCAGGCCCAGCTCAATCTGTTTCTGAGCAACCCCGACGTGGGACATCTCAGCACCCGGATCACCCAGCTGTCGACTTCCGTTTGAGACCGAGAGGACCGCGATGAGCACGCAGACCGAGGAACCCGGCCGCATCTTCCGCGAGGCGTGGATCGCCGGTGTCCACAAGTATTACCCCGGCGAGCCCAAGCCCGGCTACGTCGCCTCCTGGGACCAAACCCCGGACTGGGAACGCCAGGCGGCTGCCACGGTCTACCAGCAGGTCTCCGACTTCATCAAGGTCAGCGACGGGAACACCGCGAAGCTCACCCGCGAGCAGAAGGGCCGCTTCGTCGCTCTCTGCTGGATCGCCCAGATCCACAAGCACATCGCCGAACCCAAGCCGGCCTACGTCGCAGACTGGGATGACCTCCCAGAGTGGCAGCAGCAGACCGACGCCGACATCTTCGAACGCATCGAGCTGGAGGGCTCCCGGGACTAGGCCCTGTCTCAAGGACATCATGTGACCGCATGACCTTTCCCTGCCGGGAGGGCCGGGCTTCCCGAACCGGTCCCCGGCATGCAAGGCGCAACCGGCGCCGCGGCGACCAGTGG
>NZ_JBFBIK010000271.1:0-1741 GCF_040685555.1 Sphaerisporangium sp. NPDC088356 | reverse complement strand
TCCTGGGCCTGTCGTGGAACGCATCTTGCGCCCCATGCGTCAGTAAAGGGATAACCAGAAAGATAGCGAGAAGATCTTGGCCTGTGGGGGCGATCTGAGGGGAATTTTGACCTTCGCCCGCGCGTGACCTTTTCGTAACCTTTTGGCTAGGCGGACAGCCCCTGTCAGAACCCTGCAAGCAAGGGTCTTACTCGCAGATCAGGGCGGTTCTGGACTGAGTGGTTCCAATGTGGTGAGAGTGAACTGCCAGCACCACACGATCAGTCGAGTGTGACGCAGATCACATGGAACTAAGGGAGCCGATTCGGGGTCCGGCTACGTCTAAGCGACCCTCAACGAGCTGAAACCGTGCGGACCGGCCACCACAGCGCCGTACGAAAGCCGCTTCTCGCTCCAGAGAATCATGAGTCCCTCACGCGAAGTGTGGATTCGCCGGGCCGCGGGTGGTCTGTCTCTCACACAGCGTGCCGATCGATGCCCAGATCCGCCCACCGCGGAGAGGCCGGACTTCGGCAGCCCGCGTCGTCTGGTGAGCGTTCGCGTGCCGGGAGCTCCTCCGAGGGCCCCTGCGCGCCTCTCTCAGATCTACACAGACCGCCAGTCTTGGGCAGGGAGGCCGTGACAATGCAAAACAGGGCCCGGCACGAATGCCGGGCCCTGCTGGGACTGCTGTGTTCTAGCTAGCTAGAAACCTCAGGCCTTGGTGGTGAGCTCGCCAGTCTTGGTGACGATCGAGCCGGACCAGAGGTTGGCAGCCGACTTGTAGATCGAGTAGGTCTCGGCGTCGAAGTACGGCGAGGTGCTGAAGTCGATCCGGCCGTTGGCGTCGGCGTCGCCGATGAGGCTGGTGACACCGTTGATGTAGCCGAGGCGCTTCGTGCTGCTGTACTTGAGGATCCAGGGGCCACCGGAGGAGCCAGCGGTCATGGAGCACTTGAGGCCGATCTGGGCCTCGGCCTTGAACTTCGCAGCCGCGGCGGCGGCGAAGGTCTTGCCGTAGCACCACTTCGGCGTGACACCGGTGAACGGCTTGTCACCGTCGGGGTGCGCGGCCGCAGGGTAGCCGAAGGCGTAGACCGGCTGGCCGACCTTCTGGTTCCAGGTGAAGCCCTGGCCACCCACGTTGTCGCCGAGGCGACCCGCGTCCTTGTAGGACACGGTGTAGTAGTGGGTGACGTAGTACTCCTGGGCGACGGTGGTCTTGGTCCACCTCTTCACGAAGAACTGCTGCTTGAACCAAGCGGTCTCGGTGCCGTTGGCGTCCTTGGTCGCCGTCAGCTCGCCGAGGAACTTGCCGTCCGCCTTCTGGGCCAGGAGAGCCTTGTACTCCTCCTGGCTGATGGCGACCTTCTTGCTCGGGGTGAGGTACTTGGCCCCGTTCTCCAGGCTGGCCCAGTTGGGGGCAGCGTCGTACACCGACTTGGTGACCTCAACGCCGACGACCTTGATGCCGTTCCGGCCCTCGGGGCTCATGTACTGGTTGAAGTGCTGCTGGGCGTCGGCCGGCTTGGCAACCGTCTCGACGTTGGGGTCGAGGGTCTTGGTGTACTGCGGGCCGTTGGGGCCGTACTTCTCGAGGAGCTTGGCGTACTCCTCGGCCGTGATCTTCTCGTCCTTGGCGTACTTGTCACCGGCCCACTTGTCGAAGGTGGACTTGGAGACTTCCTGCTCGCCGGAGTAGGACAGGCCGTTGTAGACCGTGACGAACGCGTAGTCGCTGTCGTAGTCCTCGTAGACCGCG
>NZ_JBFBIK010000270.1:0-1757 GCF_040685555.1 Sphaerisporangium sp. NPDC088356 | reverse complement strand
CGTCCGGCGAGGTCGCCGGTTACAGCCGCGTGCACTTCGAGTCGCTGCTGCTCCAGCTCTCGGACCTGGTGCAGGCCGAGGAGCAGACGCCCACCGGCCCCTACCAGCGGCTTCTGGCCCACGACGCCGAGCACGGCAGCGAGCTGGTCGCCACCCTGCGGGCCTACCTGGACGCCTTCGGCGACGTCAACGCCGCCTCGGCCAGGGTGCACGTGCACGCCAACACCTTCCGCTACCGGTTGAAACGGCTCATCGAGATCAGCGGCCTGGACATGGCCGACCCCGAGGCGCGGCTGGCCGTGACGCTCCAGATGCGGATCTTCGGACGCTAGGCGGCCTCAACGGCGCGGTCATCTACGGCTGTCCGGGGGACAGCGCCAGCGGGTGGCGATCGCCCGCGCGCTCGGCGCCCGGCCCGAGTTGGGGCCCGGCGCCGTCTACGTCGTGATCCACTCGGTGGCGGTGGTGACCTCGTCGAGGATGTCCTGGACGGGCTCGACACCGATGCCGGGGCCCGTGGGGACGTCCAGATGGCCGTCGCGCAGCTCGAACGGCGGGGTGATGTCGGTGGCGAAGTAGCGGCGCGAGGCCGAGGTGTCGCCGGGCAGGGTGAAGCCGGGCAGCGCGGCCAGGGCGACGTTGGCGGCGCGCCCGATGCCCGTCTCCAGCATGCCGCCGCACCACAGGGCGACGCCGTGGGCGCGGGCCAGGTCGTGGATGCGGCGCGCCTCCAGGTAGCCGCCGATGCGGCCGGGCTTGACGTTGATGATCGAGCAGGCGCCCAGGGTGATGGCGGCGGCGGCGTGCTCGGCCGACTCGATCGACTCGTCCAGGCAGATCGGGGTGGTGACCTTACGGGCGAGCGCGGCGTGCTGGACCATGTCGTCGTTGGCCAGGGGCTGCTCGATGAGCAGCAGGTCGAAGGCGTCGAGCTTGGCGAGGTGGGGCGCGTCGGCCAGGGTATAGGCGGCGTTGGCGTCTACCTGGAGCGGCAGGTCGGGGCCGAAGCGCTCGCGGACGGCGCGGACGGGCGCGAGGTCCCACCCGGGCTCGATCTTCAGCTTGATCCGGATGTAGCCCTCGGACAGGTAGCCCTCGACCGCGTCGAGCAGCTCGGGAACGGAGTTCATGATGCCGACCGACACCCCGCAGGGCACCCGGTCCCTGTCGGCGCCGAAGAAGGACGCGAGGGACCGGCCGTCGGCGCGGAGCTGGGCGTCCAGGACCGCCGTCTCCAGGGCGGCCTTGGCCATCCGGTGCCCCTTGAACGGTGCCATGGCCCGGCTCGCGCCGTGGGCGTCGGTGTGGGCGGGCAGGGCGGGGATGAGGAAGCGGCGCAGTGCCTCGGCGGCGCCGTCGACGTACTCCGAGGAGTAGAGCGGTGCGGACATGGCCACGCACTCGCCCCAGCCCTCGCCGTCGGGCGTGACGACCCGCACGAGCAGCACGTCGCGCCCGGTCTCGGTGCCGAACGAGGTGCGGAACGGCGCCACCAGCGGCATCGCGATCCGCCGCAGTTCGATTCCAGTGATCTTCATGATGGTGTGCGGCCTTTCTGCCGGTGATCAGGCGGTACGTTCCACGACATAGCAGGACTTGCGGTGGAACCCGGTGATCCGGGCGCCCTCGCCCAGGAGGCCTTCCAGCACGTCGCGCACGGCGTGCCGCCACGCCTTGGCCGCGCCGGGGTCGGTGCGGCGCAGGCTCTCGATGTCGGCGGGCACCGCCACCAGGACCGTCCGGGCGTCGGTCCGGCC
>NZ_JBFBIK010000269.1:0-1774 GCF_040685555.1 Sphaerisporangium sp. NPDC088356 | reverse complement strand
TAGCCCCGTCTTCACCGACGCGGTGGAGTACTTCAACCTCGGCGGAAGCGGCGGAAGCGGACCCGCACCGGGCACCTACCGCATCGTCAACCGCAACAGCGGCAAGCCGCTCGCTGTCGCGGGCAACTCCACCGCGGACGGTGCCAAGGTGGTCCAGCAGAGCGGCACCGCCACCTGGACCATCGCCACGACCTCCGACGGCTCCTACACCCTCAAGTACGTCCCGAGTGGCAAGATGCTCGACGTCAACGCCGGCAGCAGCACGGCCGGGCTGCAACTGCAGCAGTGGACGGCCAACGGCGGCACCAACCAGCTGTGGTATCTGCGGTCCACCGGCAACGGCTACTACACCATCGCCAGCCACGACAGCGGACTGGTGGCGGACGTCTCCGGTGCGGCGACGAGCGACGGGGCACAGGTCGTGCAGTGGGCCTCCAACGGCGGGACCAACCAGCAATGGCAACTGAGCCAGAGCTGACCGGACGACCCGGTTAGCGCCTGCTGCCACGGCGTTGACCATTACCCCTGGCCGCGCGGCCCTGCGGCCAGGGGTAACGGCGAGATGTCAACTCCGAACGTCGGCTCGTGGAGGGCTCCGTTATGCGGCTTGAGCCATCCTGGCTATGGAGCGCCTACGGCGCACGCTCTTCTAAGCGCGACTCTCACAGCTGATCAACCCACCGCCCTGCACCTCAGCCGCCGTAACGAAGCCCTCTCCCGCGACCGGCCGACGCGCCAGGGGTATCTAGGCCCGCCTCTATCACCGCCTCGCTCGTTTTCACCGTTGAGAAGAGGCTGGATATCCATGGGTCGGGGATGGCGCCGAGCCCGAGCCCGGCCTCTTGCACCACTGAGGTGAGTTCGTGGTGATCGGCAGGGCTGATTAGCTCTCGTACCAGTCCAGCCCGGCCGAACGCAGCAGGGCGGTGCAGAGCAGGATCGACAGCTCGCGGCGGTGCTCGACGCCGGGTGAGGAGGCGAGATAGGTGAGCAGGTGTCGGCTGTCGAGGTGGAACAGGTCGTGGGCGCACGCAATCGCCTTGCCACCGCCAAGGCGTGCGTTTCAGGCTCGTAGATGACCTTGGTGGCGGCGTCGATGTGACCCTGTCCGATGAGGTCGTGCAGGTGGTGGCGGAGGTAGCCATGGGTCCGGCCGCTAGCGGGCACGTATCGGATGCGCCAGCAGGGCGTCTTACGCATGAAGAACCAGGCGGTGATGATCTTCTCGTTCTCGGCCTTGACCAGCAGCGGGGCGAGGTGGGTCATGGCGGTGTGCTCGGCCGTGGCCCAGTCAGGGAAGGCGACGTTGATTTGCCGCCACGGGCGGGGATCCATGTTGCCTCCAAGGTCAGGCCAAGAGCAGGACGGAGTCCCAACTCGACGCCACGGTGCCGGTACCGAGGGCGTGCAGGGCGAGCGCGGGCCCGGCCATGCCGTCGAGGAGCCCGGCCTGCGGATGGGGACGGGAAATTTGCATGATCAGCCGGGCGGCGAGTCCGGGGAGTTCGTCGCCGATCCGAGAGGTGCGCGCGTCGGCGGCCATCCGCCAAGCGGCGTGGAGCAGCCCGGCCCTGCCGTGACACAGTCCGATCTCGGGGAGCCGGTCAAGCTGTGCCGGGTCGCGCAGGGTGGCCAGCATCGCCTCTTCGGCCGACCGCTGGCGGGCCTCGTCCGCGAGCGCCAAGCCGGCGAGTTGCTGGGCGCGGGCGGTGCCACTGATGCCGTATTCTCTGAACTATCAAACGATCATGAAGAGGGGTTGCGGGAGCTTGGC
>NZ_JBFBIK010000268.1:0-1931 GCF_040685555.1 Sphaerisporangium sp. NPDC088356 | reverse complement strand
TGTATGCCATTCGAGGTAGCTCGGCCCTACAGGTAGCGATGTGAACCACATGAGATGGTGTTGCTTGCTGCATGGACCAAAAGGTACCCGCTTTAGACACCCCACGGTTGTGCCATGTCAAGCGGCTGTGGCTGCTGTCGCTTTTGCGTGGATTTCGGGGTGGGTCCAGGCGGTCTGCTCGTCGTAGAGGACATGGTGGGCCAGGCAGTGGTGGAGCTGGCCGATGAGTTTGCTCGCCAGGCGACGTAGCGCGGCTTCGTGTGTGTCTCCGGCGGCGCGGCGCTGGTCGTAGTAGGCGCGGGCGCCTGGGGAGGCGGTCAGGGCGGAGAACGCCCAGCATCGGACGGCGTCGTAGAGCCGCTTGTTGCGGATGAAGCGGGCCAGAACCAGGCGTTTCTTGCCCGATTCGCGGGTGATGGGGGCACTTCCGGCGTAGGCGCGGCGGCTGGCAGGATCGGGCCAGCGGGTCGGGTCGTCTCCGTACTCGCCGAGCACCCGGGCGCTGAGGATGGGACCGAGCGCAGGCATGCTGTGGTAGATCGCAGCGTCCGGGTGTTGCTCAAAATTCCGGTCGATTTGGTGTTGAAGTGCGGTGATGCCCGCGTTCATCGCGGTGATGGTGCCGATGATCGCACTTGCGCGGCGCCCATGGCCTGCTCGACCGCGGTGTCTTGGCGCATCTGTACGGCGGCGAACACGGCGGCCAGCCGCTCGGCTTCGCCGCGGCGGCGTCCCCGGCCCGCGGCCACCAGCAGACCCAGCAGATCATCGATGCTCAGGGCGGCGGCGTGGGCGGGTGTGGGCGCAGCCGCCAGCACGAGCGTCGCGGTACGGGTGGTCAGATCACCGAAGGCGGCCAGCGCCGCGGGTAGTAGGACCCCAGCAGGGAGCGCAGCCGGTTCACCTCGTGCTGGCGGCTCCACACCATGTCCTGGTGGGCGCGGGCCAGCACCTCGATGGCCTGGGCTTTGGCACTGTCGGCGCTCAGCGGCCGGTGCATCGCCGCGTCGGTGCGCAGGATGTGTGCCAGCACCATCGCATCGGCCGCATCGGACTTGGTCTTGGCCAGGTGATGGCGGTCCCGGTACCGGTCTACGGCTTTGGGGTTGATCGCATACACCTGGTAGCCGGCCGCGCGTAGCGAGGCGACCAGCAGGCCTCTCTCGGTCTCGATCGCGACCTTCACCCCGTCCGGGCCGACGTCGTGGGCGGCGAACAGGGCGATCAGTTCGCCCAGCCCGGTGGCGTTGTCGCCGATCCGGCGTCGTCCTAGCTTGTTGCCCTGTTGATCGATCAGCGCCACATCGTGGTGATCGCTGGCCCAGTCGATCCCGCATAAGATCACATTCATCGGCCTCCTGCCTTCCTGACGTGCGGCAACGAGTGACCGAGGGCCAGCGGCTCCCTAATAGATCAGCGCTCGATGGCAGCAACACCCCACCAGCCGTGCACAGCCCTCAGCAACCAGCGGGGCCACCGTCTAACGCTAGTGATCAAGTCACTGGAGAGGAGAGTGATCATCCCGCCGGCCACTCAAGGCGAAGCCTGACCCGAAAACCCAGCTCTGTCTCCCAAACGACAGAGCTTGTCACGTCCGGCTACAGGGCTATTAGGAGAGCGGTTGCGATCACAGCCGCTTGGGTTTGTTGACCTGCGGCTCCGGGCGGTATTCGGCCGATTGGGCTCGTAACCAGTTGGCGCGCCGACGACCGGGCCCATCCCCCTGCGTGGTGCCAGTCATGACCAGCCTTGACGTGTGATCGTGGGCCTCCTGCTCTTGCACGTCTGAATAGTACGATGTGCACGCGTTAGCGTAGGCGAGAGCAATATGGACCAATTGGAACATGTGAGACCCCGTTGGCATGGCACCCTTCACTGAGCCCATTTCACCGTGATGCCGCAGGTCACAGGGTGGCGACAGATCCGTTGTC
>NZ_JBFBIK010000267.1:0-1934 GCF_040685555.1 Sphaerisporangium sp. NPDC088356 | reverse complement strand
AGGATTACCGATGAAGCGGAGCGACCCCTCCTCCCGTCCTCGACGTACGGCGAGCAGGTGGCCGACTGTGGTGGCGGCCCTGCTGGTCGCGACGATCGGAGCTCAGCCGGCTGTCGCGGCACAGCGGTCCGCGCCGTCGGAGTCCACCGCGTCGGAGTCCACCGCGACGGTTGCCGCCGCCGCTGGGGACATCGATGGATTCACCGCGGGCAATGCCGCGGTCGCTTCGGTCGATCTCGCCGGGACGTGGAGTTTCACTCCGGCGGGCCGATCGACGACGTCGATCAAGGTGCCCGGAGGCGGCTGGTACAAGCAGGGCTTCACAGACGTGAACGAGGCCGTATACTCGCGCACCGTCGTGATACCGGACTCGGGTCAGCCCCAGTCGACATGGATCGAGTTCGGGGCGGTGAACCACCAGGCGACGCTATCGGTCGACGGCCGGGTGGTGGCGACCCAGACGACGGCGTTCACCCCGTCGAAGTTCGACATCAGCGCCTACGCGGCGCCCGGCACCACACACACGATCAGTGTGCAGGTGAAGGGACGCGGGGCATTGAGGGCGGCCGACGGCAAGTACCTGGTTCCCGTGGCGGCCGACTGGTCCGAGGCGATACCGCAGGGGATCTTCCGGTCGGCGTACCTGCGGGCATATCCGGCGGTGTATGTCAGCGACGCGTTCGTCCGCACCTCGGTGGCGGACCGCACCCTCAGCTACGACGTGTCGGTGACCAACTCCTCGGCCGCGACCAGAACGGTCACCCTGACCGGGTCGCTCGCGTCCGACGGCGCAGGCTCCTTCAACTACCCACAGCTGCCACAGCGAACCGTGACGGTGGCAGCCCGTTCGACGGCGAAGGTCACGGTGGGCCCCGTGGCGTGGAACCTCGGCACCACCTCCTACTGGTGGCCCAATGTGCCGTACCGGCCCGGATACCGGGCCCAACTGCACCGCCTCGCGATACACGCCGCCGCTGACGACGGCCGCACCAGTGATGCCACGTACCGGTTCGGGTTCCGGGAGAGCACGCAGAACGGCGAGTACTACTACCTCAACGGCATGCGAGTCAACTTCCGTGGCGACAGCCTGCAGGGCGCCGACTACGACCGGGTCAACAACGGCGGGAAGGGCGACGCGTACGACACCCTGCCCGGCTTTCTGCCACCGTCGCCCGGCAACGGCGGCTGGCCCCAGGCGGTGGACAACTACCAGCGCCTCAACTACAACGTGGTACGCATCCACATGGAACCGGCCAGCCCGTACATGCTCGACGTGGCCGACGAGATGGGCTTGATGATCATCGACGAGACCGCCATCCGCAGTGGTGCCCAGGACTTCGTGGCCGGACGCGACAACATGGTGGCCCACGCGCGTGCGCTGACCCTGCGGGACCGCAACCATCCGGCGGTGATCCGCTGGAGCCAGATCAACGAGCCCAGCTTCAACAACAACGACTCGCAGCAGTTCCAGCAGGACCTGTACGCGGCGATGAACGGCAACGACGGCACCCGGCCGATCAGCATCGACGCCGCTCCGGGCGCCGACTCGGCCAGCCGGTATCCGAACATGAACTACCCGAACTTCGCGATCTTCGCGCACTACCTGGACGGCACCGGCCGGTACGGCGAGGCCCTGAATCGCGTCCCCGGGCGGCCGGACGGCGAAGGCGAGTACATCTGGCCCGCCTGCAACACCAAGCAAGGCTTCACGTGGTTCGCCACGGCAACCCTTGCCAAGCGTGGCAAGGACGCTAGCGACCTGCGCCCGTACACGCTGCTGTCTGCCTGGGCCAGCGTGGTGCCCGGCGTGCGAACCACCGACTTCACCCCGGAGGAGGGCGGTCGCCCGGTCTACGGCGCGGACAACCTGACCGACCCGTGGAGCAACCCCCAGATCCAGCGCGTGCAGGCGGCGTTCAACCCGGTGGCCGCGG
>NZ_JBFBIK010000266.1:0-1962 GCF_040685555.1 Sphaerisporangium sp. NPDC088356 | reverse complement strand
ATGATTTCTACCTCTTTTGCTTCTTCCTCAATGCTTTCAAATAGTTCACTTACTGGAACTAAAAGAGCATTAGATATTGAGGCTAAAGTATCTAAACTAACATCCGTTCCATTTTCTATTCTCTGAACCGTTCTAACAGTTATATTTGCTTTTTCAGCCAGTACTTCTTGCGTCCAACCTCTTTTTTTTCTTAACTCAGCAACTCTATATTTATTCATGAATATATAATAAACTATTTTTTTAAACATGTACACGACAGATAGACGACAAAAGAACGACAATCTACCGACACAAAGGTAAAACAACAGTTTTGGAGGAAATAATAAAAGCAGTAATCATACTAAAAACTGCTTTTATTATTGTTTTATTTTTCATGTTGCTCTGTTTTGGACTTTTTATTCTTTAGTTTTTTATATTCTTTATTGATGACGTTAAGTCAAGTTTTTAGAGTAACAAACGTAGAATTTTAATCTATTTATTTTAAGCACTTACCTTTTCAAATTGATTAGGTGTAAGATACCCTAAACTTTGATGGATTCGTTTTGAATTATAAAAGGCTTCGATGTACCAGAAAATACTCTGATAGGCTTCTTCAAAGTTCTTATATTTAAATTGATACACCCACTCTCTTTTTAAATGTCCATGCCAAGATTCAAGACTGGCATTATGATAAGGGTATCCCCTTCGACTGAAAGAGTGAGTCATCCCATAATACTTAAGCAACTCTTCATACTCTAGACTCGTATACTGGCTTCCTTGGTCAGAATGAAGAATAACAGCTTCTGGATAGTCTTGTGATTTAATGGCCTTATTTAAAGTTCTTTGCACTAATTCTACAGTCATTCGCTTGCCCAAATCCCAAGCAATGACTTTTTTAGTATAACGATCCATAATGGTTGAGAGATAAGCCCATCCTTGTTGAGTAGGAATATAAGTAATGTCGGTTGACCAAACCTTATTTTTCTTTGTAGGTTCAGTCTGTATGAAATTTTTTCGATTGATGTGATCACTTAGTGAGTATCCAGGCTTAAATTTCTTAATGACTACAGACTTGAGTTGAAGTTGCTTCATTAGCTTCTGTACCAGTTTTAACCCGACTTTTTCCCCTTGTTTAAGTAGAAGATGATGAATTTTAGTAGCACCATAGATTCCTCGGTTAGCATTGAAGAGTTGAGACATTTTGAGTGACAGGTATTGTCTCCTTAATTGAGTTTTAGATGGATGTCGGTTAATCCGTTCATAATAACTTGATTCAGGAACATCAAGGAGTTGACAGCTTAGTCTGACATTGAGTGCTAAAGTTTGTATGGTTTGAGCCATATCCGCAGCACTCACTTCTTTTTCTCGGCGAATATGGTCAATACTTTTTCTAAGATGTCTCGTTCTTCCTTAACTTTAACCAGTTGTCTTTTTAATTCTAGAAAATCAGCTTTAGAGACGGAGCTTTCATTAGATTTAGAGTAGAGGTCTATCCATTTATAAATTGTTGCAGGGGCCACGTCGTATTCTTTAGACAGCTGGGTGACGGATTGACCAGAATGATAGAAGGCGATAAGGGTTTCTTTAAATTCTTTTGAGTAGCGTTTTTTCATGTTTTTGTCCTTTGTCTAAATTATACAATAGTGACTCTAAGATTTAAGGATAACATCACTCACAACTTAGGGTTATTAATAGAGGTCAAAATATGAAAATTGGGTATGCACGTGTCAGTACTTTTGAACAAAAATTAGAATCTCAAATTGAAGTTCTGAAAGAAGCAGGAGCAGAAGAAGTTTTCCAAGAAAAGTTTACTGGAACTAATGTCGAACGTCCACAATTTAATTTAGTGCTCAAAAAGTTAGCAAATGGCGATACTTTAATTGTGACAAAGTTAGATCGATTAGCCAGGAACACTAAAGAAGTTTTAGAAATTGTTCAATCGTTATTTAATAGAGGAATTAAGGTTCATATCTTAAATATTGG
>NZ_JBFBIK010000265.1:0-1963 GCF_040685555.1 Sphaerisporangium sp. NPDC088356 | reverse complement strand
GCAGCAGCACCGGTCGGAAAGCTGCCCCTATGAACCGGTAGCGTCTGGGCATGACAGCCACCCAGTTCTCGACCTCTACCGAGCGGGAGGCCCTTTGCGGCTTTCTCGACAAGCAGCGCGCCGATCTGCTTCGGAAGGTCGACGGTGTCTCTGACACGGATGCCTGCATGACTCCGACGGTGAGCTCGTTGTCCTTGATGGGCCTGCTCAAACACTCGGCCCTCTGGGAGCGCAGGTGGTTTCAGATCGTCGTTGCGGGGCGGGCACTTCCCGGCGAGTGGACCGAAGCAGAGGTCCAGGACTGGAGAGACGAAGACTTCCGTGTTGACGAGCGGGACACGGTGAAGCACTGGACGGCCTTCTTCGAGGAGCAGGTGGCCATCTCGCGGGAGATCGTCGCGGGCATGTCACTGGAGGATCCGTGCAGTCTGCCCGCCCTGGCGGACCGGAACCTGCGTTGGGTCCTGCTTCACATGATCGAGGAAACGGCCCGGCACGCCGGTCATGCGGACATCATTCGCGAGAGTCTCGACGGCAGCCGCGGTATATAGCGCTCCTCCGCAAGCCCGACCTGGGGCAGGGGCCTGCTGACGACACGAGTACGGCCACCGTTGATCATCGGTGTGTGAAGACTGAAGATCATGCGGTGGCCGCAGGTCACAGCGTAGACCCTGCTCGATGGCAAGAGGCGTTCGAATGCCTGATGGGCCGGATCGCGGGCCGGTTCAAGCGGGTCGAGCCCCGGCGCCGGGTCCGGCGATTGGTGCTCGGGCTCCTGTCGGACCTGCCGCGCAAGAACTGCTGGACCATCGCCGAATGGGCCGGGGAGACCACCCCGGATGCCATGCAGCACCTGCTCAGCCGGGCCAAGTGGGACGCCGACGCCGTCCGCGACGAAGTGCGTGGATACGTAGTGGAGCACCTGCATGACGAGCGGGCGGTGCTGGTGGTCGACGAGACCGGCGATGTGAAGAAGGGCACCGGCACGGTCGGCGTGCAGCGCCAGTACACCGGCACCGCGGGCAGGATCGAGAACGCCCAAGTTGCCGTCTACCTGGTCTACGCCGGTCAGCGCGGGCACGCCGCAGTGGACCGGGAACTGTATGTTCCGCGTTCCTGGACCACCGACCCCGACCGTTGCCGCGCCGCCGGACTCAGTGAGGAGACCGCCTTCGCCACTAAACCCGAGCTGGCCGCGTGCATGGTCGCCCGGTTCCTGGACGCCGGCCACCGGGCCGCGTGGGTGGCGGGTGACGAGGTCTACGGCGGGAACCCGAAGCTGCGGACCGCGCTGGAGGAACGCGGCATCGGCTACGTCCTCGCGGTGGCCTGCTCGCACGAAGCCACCACCGGCGCGGGGAAGTTCCGCGCGGACGCCCTGGCCAAGAAGGTGCCCAAACGGGCCTGGCAGAAGCTCTCCGCAGGAGCCGGAGCCAAGGGCCACCGCTTCTACGACTGGGCCGTCATCGACCTCGCCAACCCCGCTCCGGGCAGCCGTCAACTGCTGATCCGCCGCAACCGCAGCACCGGCGAACTGGCCTACTACCGCTGCTACTCGCCCACCCCAGTGCCGCTGACCGAACTGGTGCGCGTCGCCGGATCAAGGTGGCGAGTGGAGGAGTTCTTCCAGTCCGCAAAGGGCCTGGCCGGACTGGACGAGCACCAGGTCCGCCGCTACGCGTCCTGGTCGCGCTGGGTCACCCTCGCCATGCTCGCCCACGCCTTCCTCGCCGTCGTCCGCGCGGACGAACACGACCGCCACCGCGCACCCGACGCCCTCATACCGCTCACCTGCAACGAGATCCAGCGCCTGTTCATCACGCTCATCGTCCAGCCCGTCCATACCGCTACCTACCGGCTCCACTGGTCCACCTGGCGACGCCACCACCAGGCCCGATCCCAGACAAGTCACTACCAACGACAAGCCACCAAGGCATGAAGATCACGATCTACAGCTGGAGTA
>NZ_JBFBIK010000264.1:0-2029 GCF_040685555.1 Sphaerisporangium sp. NPDC088356 | reverse complement strand
CCCGGCCGGGCCCGCCACCGGCCGGGACGCCACCGGCCGGGCCCGTGCCCTCACTCGGCGGCCTGGGTCAGCTCGTACACCACGCGGACGGAGATGGTGACCGACCCCTGCCCCGGGTTGATCGAGTCCTTCTCGGCCAGCGCGAAGCGGGACGGGGACGTGTCGCCCTCCTCCTCCAGCTTCACCACCCGGCCGAGGCCGCAGCCGGTCAGGGTCGCGTACTGCTGGGCCTTGGCCAGCGCGTCCTTGTACGCCGCCGCCCGGGCCGCCCTCACCAGCGCCACGGTCTTCGAGACCCCGAACGATATGCCGTTCAGCCGCGCCTCCTCGCCCACCGCCACCACCGCGTCGACGATCTCGTCGGCCTTGGACAGATCGCGGACCAGCGCCTCCAGGCCCTGGGAGGCGCGGTAGCCCACGACCTTCGGAAACTTGTCGTACTCGGTCCCGAGGGAGAGGTCGTTGGTCCGCAGGTCGGACTTCGCCACTCCCGCGGCCATGAGCACCTCCGCCAGCTTGGCGGCGCCCTTCTTCACGGCCGCGAACGCCTCGCCGGCCTTCGCCCTGCGCGCCTCGACGCCGACGCTGAGGCGCATCAGGTCCGGGGTGGTCTTGATGCTTCCGCGACCGGTGACGGTGAGCTCGGTCGGCTCCGGCGCGGCCTCACGCGGGGAGGCGGACCCCCTCGTCAGGGCGGCGGGCGCCGTCGCGGAGGTACCGGAGACCGCGAGAGCCGGGCCCGCCTGCGCTCCCACGAGGACGATGGCGGTGGCCGCCAGCACCACACTCATCTTGATCATGCGGACATGCCACCATCGGGCGGCCTCCGCACCGGCGAGCCCTCTCCGGGGACGGCCGGAACTTGACCAATCTCAGGTCACCCGGGTGTAGCGGAGGTACTGTTTCTTGTACTCCCCCGCCTTGGCCGTCGCCAGCACGCGTGTGGCGTTGCCCTGGAAGTCGACGACCACGGCCTCGTAGTCCCCGCCCTTCTTGCGCCACCCTGCGATGTGCTGGTCGTCGTACCAGCCGATGAGCCGGTCGGTCGGGAAGGGGACACGGGCCTTCTCCTGGCCGTCCGTGGTCCAGACGCAGATCAGGGCGCCCGAGCCGGGACAGGTGGTGATGAACCGCGTCCCGGACGGCGACACGTCGTCGCCCTCCACGGTCAGCGGGGTGCCGACGTCGAGCAGCGTCTGCAGCACCGTCCCGTTGAGATCGTAGAACCTGATGCGCTGGGTCTTGCCCTTCAGCGCCCACGTGCCGACGGCCCTGCCGTCACCGCGCCAGAAATAGCTCCAGCGGCCGACGTCCTTCTCCTTCACGTGGACGACCTTGGCCTTCCGCGTCGCGATGTCGATGATCGCGTAGCCGTATCCCCTGGTGATGTCGCCGATGGCCTCGTTGAGGGTGACCAGCACCTTCGTGCCGTCCGGCGACCACTGGGGGAAGGTCGGGTAGACGGGCGCCTTGGCCATCCTGATCGTGGTGGACCTGCCGCCCGCCCGGTCGACGAGCGAGACCGTGGAGTAGCTGTCCTTGGTGTAAAGCGTGTCGGTGCCCACCGCGCGCCGGCCATCGTCGCTGACCGTGTACTCGAAGTACTTCCTGGTCTTGGTGAAGGAGTTCTTTCCCGTCTCCCTGACGTAGACCCGCTTGCCGTAGTCCAGGCTGTAGAACGTCAGCTTGATCGGGTCGGCGTCGCTCTCGTGGATCGTGATCGAGCTTCCGGGCAGGTCGATCATCCGGGACGCCGCGGGCGGCGCCGAGGCCGTTCCCGCGGCGGCGGTCGTCCGGGGCGTCTCCGACGGCGTGGACACCGGGGACGACGACGTCCCCCTCACGGGCTCACCGGAGCTTCCGGCCGGCCTGCTCGCGCCGGCGTCCGAGGAGCCGCCGCCGGGGTCACCGGTCACCGACCGCACGACCAGGTATCCGCCTCCGCCGAGCACCAGCGCCACCGCGACCACCCCGGCCGCGATCAGGGGTACCCGGCCCCCCTGGCGCCCGCCGGACGCGCCGGGCGCGG
>NZ_JBFBIK010000263.1:0-2034 GCF_040685555.1 Sphaerisporangium sp. NPDC088356 | reverse complement strand
CTCGCCGTACGTCGAGGACGGGAGGAGGGGTCGCTCCGCTTCATCGGTAATCCTTCCGGGTGAATCCCGTTTGTGAGGCACTTCCCGGGTCCGGCTGCCCCTCCGCGGGCCCCACCGCCCGGCCGTTCAGGCTGTCGCCGTTCGTCGGTGAAAGCCGACGGCTTGAGGGGGGCATCCTGTCTCCTCGTAATGGGATCGTCGTATCGATTCGACGGCATGGCCGACATCACATATAAGGCCCAAGCTCCCACCCGTCAATGCTCAGGGTTCCACAGAGATCGAATCCCTCGGCCGTCTGACTCCCATCACGCCCGATGAGATCACGCGGTCCTAGTCGTCATGTAAGTTTCAGGCTGCGTTGGACGCCTCGAACACGGGTCCAAGATCGATAATCGGCATGCTCAGGACCATGGACCTGTGTCGAACTTTCACAGGGAAACGGATCGATTCGATGCCGTCGGGCGCCTGGTAGAGGAATGGGCCCACCTACGGCCCTACGCCAGCAATGACGAACGGACCGATGCCCTCGGAGACTTCCTGCACCGCTACAACAGCGGCGACAGCGGTTGCGTCTTCACCGCCGAACTCGGGCGACCGTTGCGTCCACAACACGTCGGCGACCAGTTTTCCTGCTCGCCTGCCAGGCAGGGCTCCCGCCTACGGCATGCGGAGTTCGACCGCACGCCGGGCTATGCCGGTGAGGGACCGCCGAAGACGAGTTCGCCACCAAGCTGGCTGGATCCGCGCGACCGGCGGATGCCGCCAACCGATCCACCTGCGCGGACGGGTCCGGCACATCGACGCCGCGACCGGCCACGTCCTGCACACCTACAACACCAACCGCGAACCCGGCGGCGTCCTGCGCGTCCAGTGCAAGAGCCGGCGGGCCTCGCGCTGCCCGGCCTGCGCCGAGATCTACCGCGCCGACACCTACCAGCTCATCCGCGCGGGCCTGGCCGGCGGCAAGGGCGTTCCCGCCTCGGTCAGCGCTCACCCGGCGCTGTTCGTCACCCTCACCGCCCCCTCCTTCGGCCCCGTCCACACCCGGCGCGAACAGAGTGGCAAGGTCCTGCCCTGCCACCCCCGGCGCGACGCTGAGGAGTGCCCGCACGGGCGCGTCATCTCCTGCACCGCCCGACACGGCGACCAGGAAAGCCGCCTCGGCGAACCCCTCTGCCCGGAGTGTTACGACTACGCCGCTAGCGTGACGTTCAACGCCCTGGCTCCCGAGCTGTGGCGCCGCTTCACCCTCGCCCTGCGTCGCCACCTGGCCAAACTCCACGGCCTCACCGTCAAAGAGCTGGGCGAACACCTGGTCGTCTCCTTCGCCAAAGTCGTCGAGTACCAACGCCGCGGCGTCGTCCACTTCCACGCCGTCATCCGCCTCGACGGCCCCGGCGGACCCGACGGCCCGCCTCCGGCCTGGGCCGACCGTGACGCCCTGGCGCAAGCGGTCCGCCACGCGGCCGGCGCGGTGAGCGTCCCCGTTCCTGCCCTGGCCGGTGAGCCTGCCCGCGTTCTGCGCTGGGGGACACAGCTCGACGTCCGGCCCATCGCCATGCACGGGGAACTGACAGAGCAGGCGGTCGCCGGCTACATCGCCAAGTAAACCACCAGTCTCTTACCACGTAGTAAAGACCGGGTCTGAACTGCGAATATGCATGATCGCGCTAGCACTCTGGATCGAGACAGTCACAGCATGCCCCAGAGGCCCTGCGGACGCGCCTAGGCACCTACGCCAGTCAGGACGCTATCGCGAGGACATAGCGGAGAGGCTCGATGTGACCGACGTCCGCACTTGGAAGGTCAGCTCCGCTGACGAGACCTCTGGCAGGCCATCGGTTAGTCCATGCCTCACTACGGCCAGACCTCAAGGCTTGATGATCCAAGTCTTGGCGTGACAAGCAGGAGGACCAAAGGTCAGCGTCTTCCCGCTAGGGGTGCTTGCGACCAACGCGTCTTCGCTACCACTCGCGAAACGTAGCTATTCAGCCTGAGGCAGCCCGATAGAGCGATCGACCGTGGTCATGTGGC
>NZ_JBFBIK010000262.1:0-2054 GCF_040685555.1 Sphaerisporangium sp. NPDC088356 | reverse complement strand
TCCTCGCGGAGCCGTCCGGAGGGCCTTCGCAGGTGAAAGTTTCGCGATGCGTCATATGAGCTCTGCGGCGGCCACAGAGGAGTTTCCGGTGATTACCCCGGTGTTTCCCGGGACGTTCCAGAAGTGCTTGCCGAAGGCGAGGTCACACTTCGGCAAGATCGAGTCAGGCTGACTCACGCGGTCATGGCGGTCAGGTAGTGTTACGCGAACGTGACGTCTTTCCAAGGGATACCCATGCGCCGACTGGCCGTTCTCGCCGCCTTGCCGTTGCTGTTCGCCGCCGCCTGCGGCGGTAACAACGGCGACGTCACCGCCAAGACCGGGGCCTCCCCCACCGGTGTGAAGGTGGCGGGAGAGTTCGGGAAGAAACCGCAGGTGACCTTCCCCGCGGGCAAGCCTCCCGCGACCTCGTCGGCGCAGACGATCTCCGAGGGCCAGGGCAACATCGTCAAGGACGGTGACGCGGTCGTCGCCAACCTCACCGCCTACAGCTGGGACGGCAAGAGCAACGCGGCCTCGGGCTCGACCTACGACGACGGAGCCCCCCAGCTCATCAAGGTCGACTCCAAGCTTCCCTCCGTGGTGCACAAGGCCTTCCAGGACAGCAAGCCCGGCGGCCGCTTCCTCGCCGTCGTCGCCAAGGACAGCCTGACCGCCGACCAGGTCGAGCAGGCCAAGTCGCAAGGCGCCGACACCTCGACCGCCAGCGTCTACGTTGTCGACGTGATGGGCGTGCCCACGGCCAAGGCCGCGCAGGGCACTCCGACCGACCCGGGGGTCAAGGGCGTCACGCTGGTGAACCCGGGCGGAGACCAGGCGCCCAAGCTGACCACCAAGACCAGCGAGTCCGCGCCGAAGGGCCTCGTCGCCAAGACCGTGATCAAGGGCGCGGGCCCGGTGGTCAAGACCGGTCAGACCATCCTCGTGCACTACACCGGCAAGATCTGGGGCTCTGACAGCGAGTTCGACAGCAGCTGGGGCCGAGGCGAGCCGGTGATGTTCCCGATCGGCGTCGGCAAGGTCATCAAGGGCTGGGACCAGAGCCTCGTGGGCGTCCCGGTGGGCAGCCGGGTGCTGGTGACCATCCCGCCGGACCTCGGGTACGGCAAGGCCGGCTCCGGCGACAAGATCAAGGGCACCGACACCCTCGTCTTCGTCGTCGACGTCCTCGGCGCCTACTGACCTCTACGCGCTTCCCGCTTCGCTCGCCGCGGCCGGACTCCCGCCCTTCCCGGGCTTGGGGGTACGGCCGTTCGGCTTTCCAGAGGCGATGAGGGTGCCCTTCCGGAGGCGTGCGACCACGATTCCTGAGGCGGTGCGGGCACCTTTCCGGGGCGGTGCGGGTACCTTTCCGGAGGCGGTGCGGGCACCGCCATACACTCGCCCTTGTGAGCAGTGACGATCTCGGCCACCCCGATGCCCTCGATGTGCTCGGCGCCCTCCGCGATCCCGTGCGCCGGGCGCTGTACGACTACGTGGCCGGGCAGGGGCACGAGGTCGGCCGGGACGAGGCCGCGCGGGCGGCGGGGGTGGGCCGCACCCTGGCCGCCTTCCACCTGGACAAGCTCGTCGAGGCCGGCCTGCTGGAGTCGGACTTCCGCCGGCTGAGCGGGCGCACCGGGCCTGGCAGCGGGCGCCCGGCCAAGGTCTACCACCGTTCCCCGGTGGAGCACCAGGTCAGCCTGCCCCCGCGCGACTACCGCACCCTGGCGCTCGTGCTGGCCGAGGCCGTGGACGCGCTCGGCGGCGAGGAGGCCGCCGAGGCCGCCGCCCGGCGGGTGGGGGAGCGGGCCAAGGCGTCCGAGCTGCGCGAGGCGCTGGAGGAGCGCGGCTACGAGCCCTACGACGACGGCGACGCGATCCGCCTGCGCAACTGCCCTTTCCACATGCTCGCCGATGAGCGTCCGTTGCTCGTCTGCTCGTTGAACCTGGCCCTGTGCGAGGGCCTGCTGTCGGCTCTCGGGGACGGCCGCGTCACCGCGCGGCTCGACCCCCGGCCGGGGGAGTGCTGTGTCGCCTTTTCTAAAAACAATGACGATTGACATAGAAAGGGC
>NZ_JBFBIK010000261.1:0-2056 GCF_040685555.1 Sphaerisporangium sp. NPDC088356 | reverse complement strand
GAGCCACCGGGGCAGCGCCCCGGTGGGGAATCGAGCGCCGGGCCCTCGGCGTGACGCGCCCCGCCGGTCCCGGCGAGGGCGGCGACGATCCCGACGACCTGATCTCCTTCAGCGACGAGCGCGTGCCCGAAGGGGCCGACGAACCTCGCGCCCGGGTCGCGCGAAGCAAGCGCACGCTGCTGCTGCTGGTCGGCGGGGGCAGCGCCGTGCTGGTCACCGTGGGCCTCATGGGGGCGTTCGCGCTGTTCGGGCCGTTGATGAGGCCCGACGACTTCGAGGGCAAGGGCGCAGGTCCCGTCGTCGTCGAGATCGCCCCGGGCGCGAGCGCCGGGCAGGTCGCCGACGCCCTCGTTCAGGCCGAGGTGGTGGCGAGCGCCCGCTCTTTCGTCAACGTGGTGGAGGCACGCGGTAAGTCGGGCAGCCTCAGGCCCGGGCGCTACGCCCTGCGCAAGCGCATGTCGGCGGCCTCGGCGCTCGACCTTCTGATGGCGCCCCAGTCCAGGGTTCGCAAGCGGGTGACGATTCCTGAGGGGCTGCGGGCGGCGGAGGCGGTGGCCCGCCTGGCGAAGGGGTCGGGGCTGCCCGCGGCCGAGCTGGCCCAGATGGCGGCCAGGCCCGCCGAGCTGGCGCTGCCGGCGTACGCCAAGGGGACCGTCGAGGGGTTCCTGTTCCCCGCCACGTACGACATCGAGCCCGCGACGAAGCCACGCGATCTGCTGAGGTCGATGGTCCGCAGGTTCAAGCACGCGGCAGCCCATGTGAACCTGGAGGCGGGAGCGGCGGAGCGCCGCCTGTCGCCGCGTGACGTGGTGGTCGTCGCGAGCATCGTGCAGGCCGAAGGCGGCAGGGACAGCGATTATCCGATGATCGCGAGAGTGATCTACAATCGCCTCGCGTCCGGAGCCAAGCTGGAGATGGACAGCACGGTGATGTACGGCCTGGGCAAGCACGGCATCGTGGCCTCACACGCCGAGATCAAGCGCGACACCCCCTACAACACTTACATGCACCCCGGGCTGCCGCCCGGTCCGATCAGCAATCCCGGCGAGGTCGCGCTCCGTGCGGCGCTTCGTCCGGCTAAGGGTGATTGGTACTGGTTTGTCACGATCGACCCAGCGCGTAGAATCACGAAATTCACTAACAAAGAGAGTGAGTTCGTGAAACTCCGAGAAGAGCTGAACAAACGTCTCGGGCAGCACTGATGCCCGGCGGGACTGCCACCGCCCCCCGTACGCGCCCGGCCACCCCGGTCGGCGCGGTCCTGGGCGTGGGGACGACGGCTTGCCTGGTATGTCACACCAATTTGGGGCACTCGCTTGACGACGGGCCGGTCCTACCGGGAGATTGGCGAGCGCACCTATGAACGATCTCGACCTCGATAGTCTGCTGGGTGCCGAGGACGACGAAGGTCCCCGGCGCCGATCTCGTGCTTCCTCCAGAACGGCGCGCACGCGCAGCAGGCGACGCCAGCGCCGCCAGCGCCGCAAGGGCTTCGTGGCCTTCTTCGTCGCGATGATCGTCATCGTCGGCGTCCTCGGCGTCGGCGGATACTACGGCTACAACTGGATCCGCGGCGTCGCGATCCCCAAGGACTTCACCGGGCAGGGCACCGGCGAGGTGCTCGTGGAGATCAAGCAGGGGCAGAGCGCCACCGAGGTGGCCCAGACCCTCGTCAACCAGGGTGTGGTGGCCAGCGAGCGGGCCTTCGTCAACGCCATCGGCGCCGCCGGCAAGAGCGCCTCGCTCCAGCCGGGGGAGTACAAGCTGCGCAAGGGCATGGCCGCCAGCAACGCCGTCCCCCTCCTCGACCCCAAGCGCCGGCTGCAGACCACCCTCACGGTGAGAGAGGGCCTGCGGCTCTCGCAGATCCTCGAGCAGCTGTCGACCGCCACCGGCAAGCCGGTGTCGGAGTTCCGCAAGGCAGCCAGGGACGCCAAGGCGCTCGACCTCCCTTCCTACGCCAAGGGCAAGCTGGAGGGGTTCGCCTTCCCCGCCACCTACGAGGTCTCTCCCAAGTCCACCCCCGAGGACGTCCTCGCCGCGATGGTGGCGCGCT
>NZ_JBFBIK010000260.1:0-2078 GCF_040685555.1 Sphaerisporangium sp. NPDC088356 | reverse complement strand
GCTACCTCGGAGTACGTCACCGTGGTAGCGAACCGAGGTAGCCGCCTCTCGTCGACGCCCACGGGCGTGGCTCTACTTCACGGTCACCTCGACCCAGGTGGCTCCTGGTAGGCAACCCAACCCGAACCACGCCTACCCACGAGGAACACCCGTTGCTGCAATTCGCAGCCACGGTTGATCATCGAGGTGAAGGATCAACGTGAAAGGGTTCCCCCAGTGGCTGCGCGCCCTCGTAGCAGCCTTGATCGTCCTACCCCTGCTGCTGCTCGTCTTGGCGTTCTCGCCGGCATTGCTCTTCTGGCCGTTTCTGCCGAAGGACCGCCGAGACTGGGTGCTCGAAGTGCTTGACCGCTTCGTGAAGTGGATCAGCACCATGTCCGGTGGCGACGACAAGGACGCCTGACTCACGTCGCGCCCCTCAGGGCTCGGATCGTAAGACCCGAGCCCTGAGGGGTCTAGCTCTTCTTCGGAGGCTTATCCCGTCCGAGCAGCCACTGGAGCACGTACTTGGCACGGCTGCTGTAGGGCGACTTCCCAAAGATCGCCACGGCCCAGGTGATGCAAACCATGAGCATGAGTACGGCCGTCGAGATAGCGGAGATCCACACGAGCGCGACTTGCTGAGTGACGACTGCGGCAGGGATGTCCCCAACCGCGGCGATAGCCGACATGCATTTCAGGCTCACACTGTTAGCTGTGACCACCGTGCACTGGCATAAGAGAGGAGACATTGATCACTTTCAAGATCGATTACGACGGGAGCCCACCTGAATGTGGACGTGCAAAACCGCGCGGAAATCTAAATCCAGTAAGCTAAAGTGATCTAGTTGAGAATAAATGATCTTTAATGTCTTAAAAGTTAAATAGACCTTGATCTCGTGACTCAGACAACGAGATCAAGGAAGTGCGTAGAGCCTACACCCCTCCAGCAGTCCCTCGAACATCGGTCTCGATCAAGCCAATCGAGGAGCGCATCTGGCCCTTCGAACCTAGCACCCAGCCCTGCTAGGCCTAGCAGCCCAGCTAGCGGGAAGACGTGGCTCTGACCTGCGGCCTAGCGTCCTAGCAGGCGACCAGGAGGAGCCCCGAAACGCTTCCTACAGGGACTTCGAGGCTCCTTCGTCGTGCTAGCCCTACTTCACGCTGCGGAGCTTCCTCTTGGAGGCCTCCACCACGTGATCCCTGACGATGCCGCGCCGGTTCGAGCCCTTGCCGTCCATGGTCTTGAAGACCTGGTCGACCTTGATGCCGAGCGGCTTGAGCATCGCTGTGAGCTGAGCCGTCTTGGCCTCGTCCTCTTGCTCAGCCCAGGGGCCGTAGAGATCAGGGCGGAGCGTCGCCAGACGGTCAACGACCGGTCAACGACGACCGAGTTCCAGACCTTCTCCTCGGTGGCTGGCACGACTGTCAGGATGTCCGCGAGCAGGTCGTAGGTCGGAGGCTGCGTCTTGTCCACTTCACCGGCCGCGTATCCGGACAGGGTTCCAGCAGCCTCACGCATGGCGCGAGCACGATCAGCGATCCGACCAGCAGCCGGATTGTCCACGTAGTAGCCCCGAACGATACGCGCCTCGGTGCTGACTCCGAGCAGGTAGCCGATGCCGAGGTCCTCGTCGGTGAACGTCGTAGCCCTGACGCCGTTCTTGTAGGCGGACGTGCCGAGAACCATGTCGTTCTCAGTCTGGCCAGCGACCTTGAGGCAGAACCTGACGAGCACGTTGCCCGAGACACCAGTCGGCATGGAGTCCTTGTCCGGCCTCTGAGTCGCCAGAAGCAAGATGATGCCGAGCGCGCGGCCACGCTTGATGATCGCCGTGCACAGCTTCTCTGCCTCGTCGCCGTAGTCCTCGTGCGAGAACAGCTCCTGACACTCGTCGATGGCGAACACCAGCGGATGCAGACCGAGGGATCTCTGAGCAGCCAAATCCGCGGTGACCTTGTTCTCCGGACAGGCCTGCTCAGGCAGTCCGTCGATGACATCGGCGCGGCGCTCCAGGTCCTTGTGAACCTCGCGAAGGGAGCAGACGCACTCCTCGATCGTCGAATCCTTGGCGCCGGATGCGTAGTGGTGTGCCACC
>NZ_JBFBIK010000259.1:0-2090 GCF_040685555.1 Sphaerisporangium sp. NPDC088356 | reverse complement strand
TCACTACCAACGACAAGCCACCAAGGCATGAAGATCACGATCTACAGCTGGAGTATTAGAAGCGATCGCGCCGAAGCCACGCCCCGCGACCCCCACGGGGGGCGGGGACCGGGCCCAGGGCTCCCGGCCGTCGAGCTTGGCTTTGCTGATGATGCCGCTGACGTTGGTGGACAGGAGCTGGATGAGCGTAGGCTCCGGCCGGTGTGCCGCCGCCTCCTCGCGCGACTTTCACGGGATCCTCTATCGTCGGATCGAGACGCTGGAGGCGTATATGCCTGACCTATCTCCATTACGCTCCGGTGAGCCCGACCAGTTCGGCGACTACAGAGTGCTCGGCCGCATCGGTCAGGGCGGTCAGGGAACGGTGTACCTCGCCGAGTCGCCCGCAGGGGACCGGGTCGCCATCAAGGTCCTGCACGCACACCAGGCGATGGACCAGAACGCGCAGCGCAGGTTTCTGCGCGAGGTCGCCACCGCGCGGCGGGTGGCGACCTTTTCCACGGCACGGGTCATCGAGGTCGGTACGGCGGATCAGCGGCCCTATATCGTCAGCGAGTACGTCGAGGGGGTCTCGCTGGAGCAACGGGTCCGGGAACGCGGGCCGCTCACAGGCGACGAGTTGGTACGACTGGCGCTGGGCACGGCCGGCACACTGGCCGCGATCCACCAAGCGGGCGTCGTGCATCGCGACTTCAAACCCAGCAACGTGCTGCTCGGCTCCGATGGGCCGCGCGTGATCGACTTCGGCATCGCTCGCGCCCTCGACTCCTTCACGGTCACCAGCAGCGGCGTGGCCGGCACCCCGGCGTACATGGCGCCCGAACAGATCGCCAACGAGCAGGTCGGCCCACCGGCCGACGTGTTCAGCTGGGCGGTGACCATGGTCTTCGCGGCCACCGGCCGTCTCGCCTTCGGCGGCGCGAGCGTTCCGGCCGTTCTGCACGCCGTCCTCAGCACAGAACCCGACCTCAGCGAGGTGCCTGAGTCGCTGCGTGCACTGCTCGGCCAATGCCTGGTCAAGACTCCGCAGGTCAGGCCGACCGCCGCCGAGATCATGCTCCAGTTGGTGGGCCATGGCGCCGCCCGGCCGCCTGGGGCGGCAACCGCCGAGCCGGCCCGTGCATCGCCCTCCGCCGCCTCCGCCTTGCCGGTTTCGGCGCACGAGACCGCGCCGCACGCGGCGGCGGCCGTCACCACTGCGGGGACGACCGGCAGTTCATCGGAGACCGGCCGCTCCCGGCGCGGCGTGTCGCGAGCGACAGTCCCCCTGCTGAGCGTGCTGCTCGCCCTCGCGGTCACGGCCGGCATCTGGCTCTGGAAATCGCCTGTCAACCACACCTCCACCCCTGCCGCTTCCTCCACCACTCCTTCCAGCCGAGGCACCTCTTCCTCCGCCGTCGTCAACAAGCTGGACAAGGTCGGTATCGCCTGGGATGTCGGCGGCCGGGGCGATCTGTGGTTCAACGACTCGGCCGCGCAGGGCCTCGAACGTGCGAAGAAGGAGCTCGGCGTACGCGAGGTCAAGGAGTTGGCGGCGGGCGCTGGTGAGACGGAAGAGCAAAAGGTACAACGGCTGCGGGGGCTCGCCCGGGGCGGACACAACCCGATCATCGCGATCGGCTTTCCGTACTCCGAAGCGGTCAGGAGCGTCGCGGCCGAGTTCCCGGGCACCAAGTTCGCGATCGTCGACGGGGAGGCGGCCGGAAGCAACGTTACGAACCTCGTCTTCGCCGAGCAGGAAGGCGGGTTCCTCGCCGGTGTGGCGGCAGCACTGAAGTCGAACAAGGGGCGCGTGGGCTTCGTCGGCGCGGTCAACGACGGGGGCCCCATCGAAAGAGCCGCCACGGGATTCGTCGCGGGTGCCAAGTCGGTCAAGCCGGACATCAGGATCGACGTCAAGTACGTGAGCCGCTATCCGGACTTCAGCGGGTTCGACGACCCCGCCAAGGGCAAGCTCGTCGCGACCGGCATGTTCGGCGCGGGCGCCGATGTTCTCTTCCAGGCGGCGGGCGGCTCCAACCTCGGTGTCATGCAGGCCGCCAAGGCGGCCGGCGGGCGGGTCATCGGCGCCGAAGGCGACGAGGCCCGCA
>NZ_JBFBIK010000258.1:0-2096 GCF_040685555.1 Sphaerisporangium sp. NPDC088356 | reverse complement strand
GGCGAGCTGGGCGGCCGGGAGAGCCTGCTGCTGGTCGACAACTGCGAGCACCTGATCGACGCCGTGGCTCACCTGGTCGCGGCGCTGCTGCCCCGCTGTCCCGGGCTGCGTGTGCTCGCCACCAGCCGTGAGCCTCTCGCGGTCGATGGCGAGGCGCTGGTGCCGCTGGCCGCGCTCGCGCTGCCGGGCCCGGACGATGGCGTCGGACAGGCCCGGAGGGCGGCTGCGGTGCGCCTGTTCAGCGAGCGGGCCGCCGCGGTGCGTCCCGGTTTTGGCGTCGACGAGATCACGCTGCCCGACATAGTGCGCGTGGTGCGCGGCCTGGACGGTATGCCGCTGGCCCTTGAGCTGGCGGCCGCCCGGTTGCGGACGCTGTCACTGCCCGAGCTGGCCGGTGGGCTGTCCGACCGGTTCCGGCTGCTCACCACCGGCAGTCGTACCGCACCACCCCGGCACCGCACCTTGCGCGCGGTGATCGCCTGGAGCTGGGAGCTGCTCAACGAGGACGAACGCACCGTCGCGGAACGGATCTCGATCCTGCCCGGCGGTGTCACGCCCGCCTCCGCCGTCGCCGTCTGCGCCGGCACCACCGTGCCGGCCGCCGAGGTCCCCGATCTGCTCGCCGCCCTGGTCGACCGGTCACTGCTGCAGCTCGCGCCCGGCACCGGCCGCTACCGCATGCTCGAGACCATCCGCGGGTACGGTGCCGGCCGCCTGACCGAGACCGGCGAGCTGCGCACGGTCCGCGAGCTGGCCGCCGCCCACTTCACCGAGCTGATGGCCCGCTACGACCCTCAGTTGCGCGGGCCCGGCCAGCTGACGGCCATGGAGGTCATCGGCGCCGAGTACGACAACACGATCGCCGCGCTGCGCCACCTGTGCGCCACCGCCGAGTCCCGCGGCGCGATCGCTGTCGCGCTGACCTTGATCTGGTATTGGCAGATGTCCGGCCGCCAGCCCGACGGCGCCTACTGGCTGGGTGAGGCCCTGGCGGTGCCCGGCGGCGGGCCGACGCCCGAGCGCGACTGCGCCCGAGCCGTGTATCTGCTCAACCGGGCGGACATCCTGTCGTCCATCACCGCCGGGCAGGCCGCGGACGACCGGGCGGAGATGCGTGAGCTGGCCGGCCGGTTGCTCGCGTATCCGGAGTTGCCGAGCCACTACCGCGTGTTCGGCCCGGTCCTGCTGTTCCTGCTGGAGCCGGAGGCCGCGCTTGCGATCTTCCAGCGCCTGGCCGGCGGCGACGACGTGTGGCTGTCCGGGCTGGCCCACATGTTCCAGGCCGAGATCGCCGAGAACATGGGCGAGCTCGACCGGATGCGTGTCCACGTGGCGGCGGCCCTGGCCTGCTTCCGGCAGGCCGGTGACCGCTGGGGCCAGGCCGCGATCCTGCCGATGCGCGCCCGGCTGCGGCGGTACGACGACCTCGACGGCGCGCTGGCCGACCTGCGCGAGGCGCGGACGCTGGCCGGTGAGTTCGGCCCGCTCAGCCTTGGCGACCAGCTGTACAGCGACCTGCGCTGGATCGACGCGTACCTGCGGCGCGGCGACACCGACCAGGCGATTGCGATGATCGGCTCCGCCCGGGAGCGGGCGCTGCGGGCGTCCTCGGCGGAGATGCTGGTCCTGATCGACGCGCGGGAGGCCGGTTTCCGGGTGCGGCTCGGCGACCTGGACCGGGCGGGCGCCCTGCTCGCCGACGCCGAACGGGGTCTGCTCGGCGACGCCGGGTTCCCCGCGGACCACGCCCGGACGCTGGTCGGCAGCGCACGGGCCGCGCTCCGCCTGGCGCTGGGCGACCTGCCCGGCACGGAGCAGGCGCTGCGGGAGGCGTACGCTGCCGCGCTGGCAACCCGGGAACTGCCCGTCCTTGCACCGGTTACGGTGCACACGGCCGCGCTCGCCGCGACCCACGGACGGCAGTACGAGTCGGCCGTGCTGCTCGGGGCCGCCGCCCGGCTGCGCGGCGCGCACGACCACACCGATCCGCAGGTCCGCGAGCTCACCCGCCGTGGTCAGGCCGCGCTGGGCGGGGAAGAGTTCGCCGCGGCGTACGCGAAAGGCTGGGAGCTGGACGCGAAGACGGCCATGACCAC
>NZ_JBFBIK010000257.1:0-2114 GCF_040685555.1 Sphaerisporangium sp. NPDC088356 | reverse complement strand
CGTGGAAGGCGCGCGGCATCCTCACGTGGCTGGCGTCGCACAAGATCGGCTTCCGAGTGTCGGAGAAGACCATCATCGCGGCTGGCCCGGAAGGCAAGAGCGCCGTACGCGCGGCTGTAGCTGAGCTGGAGACGCTGGGCTATCTGGTCCGTACGCAGCAGAGGGTCGTCAACGGAACGTTCGGCACCGTCGACTACATCCTCACGGACCCTTGGACGTCTACCTCGCAGCCCACGAAGGGCATCGTCAGGTCTTCCACCGAGAGCCGGAAATCGGCTCACGGTGAGCAGGAGTCGTCTTCCCAGGTCAGCACCGACGACCGGAAATCGGCTCACGGTAGTGAGAGTGCATCGCCGCAGGTCGCAACCGACGACCGATTTTCCGACGGCGGAAAACCGGCCCACATAAGAAGACCAGAACCCCAGAAGACTAAAGAACCTAAGAAGACCAAAGATCCTCTTCTCGCCGTAGGCGAGCCTGAGGTTCGTAGCGCGCGGGGTCCGCGACGACGCCTTCGGCGAACCAGGAAGACCTTCCTCGGATCGCTGGTGACGTGCTCGGACACTACAGCAAGGCTCCTGCCTGGCTGCGTACGCGGCTGCTGAAGCGGGTTGCTGCTGCTCTCGCTGACCACGAGCCGCTCGCCATCGTCGCCTACTGCCACAAGTTCGCCTCGGACCCGAATTTCGGGGACTACGAGCACCTTCGCCGGTTCGACGACGTGATCAGCAAGCTTGGTGCTGACGTCGCTGACGGCACTGCGTGCCCTGGCTGCGGACGCGACCCCATGCATCCCTTCTGCTCCGCTGACGTCGATGAGTTGCCAAGTGAGCGCCGAGAACGCTGAGATCATCCGGGACGAGACTGAGATCGGCTCTGAGCCGATTTTCGGCCGGGATGCGATCAAGGACACCCAGATCGTCTCTAACGCCACAGAAGACGCCTCAGAGGACAATCCGGTCGTTCTGGTCGATCAGCCTGGTCCCGTTGACATCGACTGGATGTCAGAGATCGAGAACCGGACGAAGAACCGTCTGCCGATCGTCCCCCTGTGGCTCAAGTCCAAGCAAGACGCACTGTCCGTCGTCTCGTGGCTGGCGAACCACTACGCCTACCTCGGTGCGTATCACGCGACCAGGTCCCCGAAGTACCTCGGCAAGCTGGCTGCTCAGTCCCCGATCGGACTTGCAAAGGCGGCAAAGGCCGCTGCGTCCTGGCCGTTCGACACCGAGGGCAAGCCGGTACGCAGGCACGCTGCGGAGAGCAGGGACGCTGAGCAGTACCTGAGGCTGTCGAAGGCTCACGACGTTCGCGTCCGGAACAGGCTCCTCGTCTCCCTGAGCGCTGCTGTAGTCCTCGCTCTCGGAACCGTGCTGGCGATGGATACCGTCCCCACCTACGGTCAGTGGCTCGCTGTGAGCGGCCTTGTCGCCCTTCTCGGCCTAGCCGGTACTCCGGCTGACAAGCAGGTGTTCGACAGGGCTGTGATGCCGACTCAGGTCCAGAAGCTGACCAGTGACATCGTCCTTCGTGCTCTCGGTTCCCTCGGCATCGGCGAGTTGAGCAAATCCGCGGCGAAGGGTGGCGCTGGAATCACCTTCCCATCTCCCATCACTCGGGACGGTCCTGGATGGCGCGCTGACGTCGATCTGCCGTTCGGTGTCACGACGACGGACATCATGTCGAAGCGGGAGCGTCTGGCGTCTGCTCTCCGCCGTCCTCTCGGTTGCGTGTGGCCCGAGCCGGCAAACCATCTCCACCCTGGACGGCTGGTCCTGTGGGTCGGTGATCAGGACATGAACAAGGCCAAGAAGCCGACCTGGCCGCTGATGAAGACCGGGAAGGCCGACCTCTTCCAGCCGGTTCCGTTCGGCACCGATCAGCGTGGCCGTATCGTGTCGATTCCGCTGATGTACCGGAACATGCTCATCGGAGCGATGCCCGGTTTTGGCAAGACGTTCGCGCTTCGCGTGCTGCTCCTGGCCGCTGCTCTGGATCCGTCTTGCGAGATGCGGATTTTCGAGCTGAAGGGGACCGGAGACCTCAAGCCTCTGTCCAAGGTGGCACACCACTACGCATCCGGCGCCAAGGATTCGACGATCGAGGAGTGCGTC
>NZ_JBFBIK010000256.1:0-2217 GCF_040685555.1 Sphaerisporangium sp. NPDC088356 | reverse complement strand
CGCGACCCTCACCTTGGCAAGGTGATGCTCTACCAGCTGAGCCACGTCCGCGTGATCGGCCAAGGACACCCGGCCTCACGCAGAGAACTCTAGCGAATCCCGGCCGAGTCCCCAAACCGGAGGCCGCCGGCCTGCTCGGCGTACCAGGTGATCCCGGCCACGTGCTCGGCGATCCGCCGCGGCGTCCAGTGGGGTTCGCGAGGAAGATCCCACGCCGCCTTGCCCGCGGTGGCGTAACGGTGCAGGTAGGACTGCCCGAGCCGCGTCCAGCGCGAGCGGCCTCCGCGAGGTCCGGCTCGGTGAGGGCCGGCCGGGTCGCGGCCAGGGCGCGCGCTGGAGCTGACGGACCTCGGCAGGAAAGGGCTGGCCGCGATGTTCCCCTGTAAGGGGCTAACATCCAATACGCCGGTTACCTAAGCGAGAGAGTGACATCATGGGCGACAACGAGGTCGTGAACGTCGGTCCGGAACCACTGAGCTTCGGCGACGTCGTCAAGGTCGCCCGGCACGGTGCAGCCGTACGCCTCACCGACGAGGCGGTCACGGCCATGGCACGGGCCCGCGCCCGGGTGGACGAGCTCGCCGCGAGCCCCACCCCGGCCTACGGCGTCTCCACCGGGTTCGGCGCCCTCGCCACCCGGCACATCGATCCCGAGCTCCGCGCCCAGCTGCAGCGCTCCCTCGTACGGTCGCACGCCGCCGGGTCCGGTCCCGAGGTCGAGACCGAGGTCGTCCGCGCGATGATGCTCCTGCGCCTGCACACCCTGGCCACCGGGCACACCGGGGTGCGGCCCTCCACCGCCCAGGTCCTCGCGGGGCTGCTCAGCACCGCGATCACCCCGGTCGTCCACGAGTACGGCAGCCTCGGCTGCTCCGGCGACCTCGCGCCGCTGTCCCACGTCGCCCTCGCCCTCATGGGGGAAGGGCCGGTACGCGACCGCGACGGCGAGCTGAAGACCGCCCGCGAGGCGATGAAGCCGGTTGGCCTCGAACCGGTCGAGCTGGCCGCCAAGGAGGGCCTCGCCCTGATCAACGGCACCGACGGCATGCTCGGCATGCTCGTACTGGGCCTGGACGATCTCGCGGCGCTGCTCAAGACCGCCGACATCAGCGCGGCCATGAGCGTGGAAGCCCTGCTCGGCACCGACCGGGTGTTCGCCCCCGAGCTGCAGGCCCTGCGTCCCCATCCGGGCCAGGCCGCCTCCGCGGCGAACCTGCGGGCGCTGCTGCGCGACTCGGGGATCATGGCCTCCCACCGGGACGACTCGTGCACCCGCGTCCAGGACGCGTACTCGCTGCGCTGCGCCCCCCAGGTGGCCGGAGCCGCCCGCGACACCGCCGCCCACGCCGCCACCGTCGCGGGCCGGGAGCTGGCCTCGGCCGTCGACAACCCCGTGGTCCTCGACGACGGCCGCGTGGAGTCCAACGGCAACTTCCACGGCGCGCCGGTCGGCTACGTGCTCGACTTCCTGGCGATCGCCGTGGCCGACGTGGCCTCGATGGCCGAGCGGCGCACCGACCGGATGCTGGACGTCGCCCGCAGCCACGGCCTGCCCGCGTTCCTCGCCGACGACCCGGGCGTCGACTCCGGGCACATGATCGCGCAGTACACCCAGGCGGCGATCGTCTCGGAGCTGAAGCGCCTTGCCGTGCCGGCCAGCGTCGACTCGATCCCCAGCTCGGCGATGCAGGAGGACCACGTCTCCATGGGCTGGTCGGCCGCGCGCAAGCTGCGCCGCTCGCTCGACGGGCTCACGCGCGTGCTCGCCATCGAGATCCTCACCGCCGCCCGCGCCATCGAGCTCCGCCGCCCCCACCAGCCCGCCCCCGCGACCGGCGCCGTGGTCACCGCCCTGCGCCAGGAAGTACCCGGCCCGGGCCCCGACCGCTTCCTCGCCCCCGAGATCGAGTCGGTGGTCCACCTGGTCGCCAACGGCACCGTCCTGTCGGCCGCCGAATCGGTCACCGGCCCTCTCGCCTGAGAGGCACGCGTTGGGGCCGGGTGCCTCGCCCGCTCCGGCGGTGACGCGCCTGGCCGGCGTCCAGGGACATGTCCGGGGTGTCCGATTCCTACAAGACCGTGGTCCCGTGGCCGGGGACGATGAGGTCATGAACGTCGATATCTCCGCAGCGGCATCCTTCATGGCCCGTCACGCGCGTGTCCTGGACCGCCGCCGCTTCCAACTGATGATGGGCGAGACGGATCCCGCCGCCGTGC
>NZ_JBFBIK010000255.1:0-2280 GCF_040685555.1 Sphaerisporangium sp. NPDC088356 | reverse complement strand
GCCGTAGTACGGCCAGTCGTACTCGGTGTCGGCGGCGGCGTGGACGCCCACGTACCCGCCGCCCGCCGCGATGTAGGACTCGAACGCCGTCTGCTGGGTGGCGTCGAGCACGTCCCCGGTGGTGCTGAGGAAGATCACCGCCTTGTACTGGGCCAGGTTGGCGGTGGTGAACGCGGTGGCGTCCTCGGTGGCGTCGACGGTGAAGTTGTTCGCCGTGCCGAGGTCCCTGATGGTCTGGATGCCGACGGGGATCGAGTCGTGCCGGAACCCCGCGGTCTTGGAGAACACGAGCACCTTGTAGGCGGGATCGGCCGCGAGGGCGCTCTGCGCGCCGATGCCGAAGACGGCCAAGATCAAGGCCGCCGTGAGGGCGATGAGGAACCTGGACACCGTAAACCTCGATTTCCCATGGGGAGTAGCCGTAGCCGGTGGCGCGTCGTGTGCCGTACTAGGCGTACGTGGCGGGCGGTGGCGGCGGTGAAGGTGCGGTCGTCGGCGCCGCCGTCGGACGTGGTTCTCGCCGGCGGTCGCCGTCCACCGCGCCGCGGTGGCCAAGAGTGACCCCGGGCCAGAGCGGCTCGGGCTGCGCGAAGAACTCACGGCGTCTCCTCGGCATGGCTGGGGGGTTCGGGGAGCGCTCCCGGAGATCGAGAGTGCGCTCTCTCGTCAGGGGCTGTCAAGGGCCCAATTAACTCGGAGGAAACCTTGCGCACATCCGTCCGCAACCGGCGATGCACAGCTGAGAGCGCTCTCAATCTGCTCTCGATGCACTGCTTTTTACCGTCTGACCTGCATGAACGGCGAGGGAACAGAGAGAGCGCTCCCCAGAAGTGGCAGGAGATCCGGTGTTCAGGTCACGACGATCGTTATCGGCGAACCCGTTGACACGGGGGGCGCAACGGAATGACCCTTCTGAGGGAGCGCTCCCTCCATGATCATTAATAGCCCCCCAGGGAGGGTCTATGGGCAAGCTTCGCCCCGGGATGCTCGTCACCCCGCTGCTCGCCGCCGTACTGGCCGTTGGCGTGACCGCTTGCGGCGGTGACGGCGGTGGCGGCACGGGTGCCTCGTCGGGTGCCACGCAGCCGGCCGAGAAGATCAAGCTGACCGTCGCGTTGTTCAGCGACTTCCACTTCGCTCCGCTGTACGAGGAGTTCAAGAAGACGCACCCGAACGTCGAGATCGTCGAGCGCCGGGCGCAGTTCAACGACCACCACAAGAACCTCACCACGCAGCTGGCCACGGGGGCGGGCGCTGCGGACGTCGAGGCCGTCGAGGCGGGTTACATCGCCACGTTCACCCCGCTGGCCGACAAGTTCTACAACCTCAACGACTACGGCCTCGGCAAGCGGCAGGGCGACTACCTCGACTGGAAGTGGAAGCAGGGGCTGTCCCCCGACGGCACCAAGCTGCTGGGTCTCGGCACCGACGTCGGCGGCCTCGCCATGTGCTACCGCACCGACCTGTTCAAGAAGGCCGGCCTGCCGACCAACCGCGACGAGGTGTCGCAGCTCTGGCCCACGTGGGAGGCGTACCTGGAGGCGGGCAAGAAGTTCGTCGCCGCCAAGGTGTCGGGCGCCAAGTGGTTCGACGGCCCCGGTGAGAACTTCCGCGCCATGGTCGACCAGGCCCCCGTCGGGTTCTACGACGAGCAGAACAACCTGGTCGCCGGCACCAACCCCGACGTGAAGAAGGCGTTCGACCTGTCGGCCCAGATGATCCAGGCCGACGAGTCCGCCAAGCTGGCCGCCTTCAGCCCGCCGTGGAACACCGGCCTCACCAAGGGCTCGTTCGCGACCATCATCTGCCCGTCCTGGAAGACCGGCAGCATCAAGGACGCGGCCCCGACCACGTCCGGCAAGTGGGACGTGGCGGCGGTGCCCGGCGGTGGCGGCGGCAACCAGGGCGGCACGCACCTGATGGCCCCCAAGCAGGGCAAGCACCCCAAGGAGGCGGCCGAGCTCATCGACCTGCTGACCAACAAGGACACCCAGCTCAAGCTGTTCACCGACGCCGGGGCCCTTCCCTCCATCCCCGCCCTCTACGACGACCCGACCATCACCGGGTTCAAGAACCCGTTCTTCAGCGACGCGCCGACCGGAAAGATCTTCACCGACGCCGCCAAGGCCCTCAAGCCGCAGCACGTCGGGCCGAAGGCCGGCGACGTCCTGACCGCTTTCGGCAACGCCCTCCAGCGCATCGAGCAGGGCAAGCAGACGCCGGATAAATCGATGAAGGGGTGGGTCATGGGAAAGCTGGCAGTGCGTGCGCTTCGCGCCG
>NZ_JBFBIK010000254.1:0-2362 GCF_040685555.1 Sphaerisporangium sp. NPDC088356 | reverse complement strand
CAGCACAGAGTTTTATGCCTGTTTGCTACCTCTGTCCATTTTGGCAGGGAGGGTCTTGCTGTCGGCCTTGTTCATCCGCGGCTGCATCCGGTCGGTGACCGTCGCACCCAGCAGCGACTCGTTCTGCCGGATCTCCGCCAGTGCGTTGCGGCGGGGCCGGCGCCACCGTCGCGGCCTAGCAGGTCCCCATCGACGTTGCGCCCTGCTGGCGACTGTGTCGCTCGCAGTGCCATCGGCTGCCTGAGCGCCCAGGCGCGGGTCTCTACAGCAAACCCACATAACGGACGGTGGGGCCGAGTTACTCTCGTCTCGGCCTCCTTGTTGGCCAAGCACATCCGTCCCCCTCACAGGAGAGAAGCATGGCTGGACTAACGCACCATGACCGCCGTCCCGATTGGGAGTACCTCACTCAGTGCGAGTACCGCCTGAAGGATCTTGAAAAGATCGTGGACTGGGCAGTGAAGTACCTGCCCGATACCGAGGCCCACTGGTGCGCCAATCGCTTCATGGGCCACATCAAAGCGATCATGGATCCATTCATCGGCATGTCCCGCGGCTATCCAGTCGACGAAGCCGTTAACCCCACTGACGAGTTACGGATTGTGCCCCTAAGCGAGTTTCTTGAAGAGGACGATGATCAATACATGCGACCGGCGACCACGGTCTACGAGAGCCTTCTCCGCAGTTCAGAGGCGTACGACGCGGTCTACACACACCTCTATGCGAAGCTCCCGCACTGCCGCGGCTGCTCCTGCTTGTGACACGCATACCCGCTTCACCAGCGAACGTCAGGTCGGGGCCTTTCAGGCAACTCCACGACGTCGGCTACGGCGAGGAGTTTCTCGGCGACGTCTTTCCCCAAGCATGTCCTGAGCGCGTCACGTCCTGAACCGCAGCAGATCCATGAGGTGTTCGCACGGCTGGCGAGGCGGTCCGCGGCGTCAACGGCTACGGCCCTGCTAAGCGCCAACGCTGCCTGTGTGAGAGGCTCATCGACCTCCAGTTCAACCTTGACGCCCACGTGGTTGTCGACGGGGTCGGTCAGGTTGTCGAGAAAGATCACGCGAGGACCAGCGTCGATCATCTCGGTCTCATAGTTCTCGCCGAGACCTCCAACGGACGCGGAGTAGACGGCGATGCGGTGGCGTGGATATCCGAAGCTCAGCAATCGCCTGAGCGCGGCAAAGGCTGTATGGGTCTTCCCGGAGAAGATTGGGCCGAGCAGAAGCATCCGCGCCGACTCGCCTTGTAGTACGGATGCGCACCATTGTTCCACCTGTGGGAGGTCCGATTCTGCGTCTGCAAACCTCGGTGGGATGAGATCTCTGGTCATCTGCGCGGGTCATCCTCCTCGTCGAACGCATAACGGATTGCCTGCCACACCTCGCCCACGGGCTTATTCGCCGCCCTAGCCAATTGCCTGACGGCCACTACGGTCACCTGGAGGAAGACGACTCCTAGGCTCGCAGGTGGGACGCTGTTGAGCCCTGGCACCATCATCATGCCGTGAATGCCCTGGATCGGTACACAAAAATGAGAAACCAGATCCTTCTACTCGCCCCATTGGTTCGACGAGGAAGCAGCGACGCACGCTGCTTGGCGTCAGTGCTGTGCAGGCCAGTACGCGCTGTCGGTGCCGTACTGCTCCACGATGACTGAATTGATACCGCCGGCGTCGAGAGTCTCGTCGCGGCCGGATCCGTGGGAAGCTGACAGCAGTGAACCCTGTCGGATGCTCGAAGCAAGGGTGCTCGACGGACGGCGGGTGCGCATGTGGGGAGTTACTATTCCGCCAAAATTGTGGATGAAGTAAAAGCGGAAAATCGGCGGAAATAGTTGCTCCCCTCTGCGAAGACACACGGGATCTTGTAGCAATGGAGTCGTACGTCCTGATGATGTCTGTCCTGGCTGAGCTTCAACGTGAGCTGATCGTGGCCAACACCAACGACGGTCTTGCTGCGGCTCGTGCTCGTGGACGTGTTGGCGGACGTCGGCCGAAGCTCAGCCCGGACCAGGCCGTGCTCGCCCAGCAGCTCTACGACGCGCGGGAAAGACCGTCCAGCAGATCGCCGACCTGTTCGGCGTGCCTCGCTCAACGGTGTACGGACACCTTGACCGAGGTAAGACCGTGCCTCGCCAGCCGAAGGGCGCCGCAGCCGCGAAGCCCTGACGGGCGATGGCTGATCACACGTGGCGTAGGAAAGGGAGTTACTACTCCGCCCAAACGTTCGCTGACGAAAAAGCGGAAAATTGCCCGGAATAGTTGATACGGACCGCGAAGAACCCGAAATTGACGTCGTGCGCCCTGCACGGCCCCGGCGTTCATGAGATCTGTCCGGATTAGTGATCGTTGATCAGATGT
>NZ_JBFBIK010000253.1:0-2388 GCF_040685555.1 Sphaerisporangium sp. NPDC088356 | reverse complement strand
GGGGCTCGGTGGCGTCGATCTTCATCTCGTTCTCGGGCGTCACCATGTTGAACTCACGGTTCGCGATCGTGGTGTAGGCCGAGTCGCCGAGCTTGCCGGCGCTGATCGCGGTGCCGAAGTACCGGCCACTCTGCGCGGCCGCCGCGCCGAGCGTGCTCTCTGCGGCGCCGGCGGGGACCGTCACCGTCAGCGCCGTGACCGCGCCGAGCATGCCCACAACGCCGGCGACCAAGGCCCGGCGCAAACCACGGAAGGATCGACGGGTTCCAGGCGGGGATAAGACGGTAGAGCCCATGCCTGAGCCTCCATAACTGATTCACGGGGAAAGGGGGGACACGCGGAGACATCCCGCGAATTCGACGCCGCGCACCAGAACGGGAACGCACACCACGAGGGCGTCGCGAATGGCGACCCCTGCCGAGGCCACCAACTGGCGGGGAAGGCCGCCTTGGGGACTCAGTGTGGAAACTTATCCGAAATGTGTCAAGGCCGCTCAGAAAGTTTCGACCCCCTGCTGTGCGTACGCGGCCTGGCACGTACTTCAACCTCCGTACCAGCTCCTGAAAGTTTGCGGACCGCGGCGGGATGGAACACATTCGTCTTGTCACCCCACCCGAGGACACATCGATGAAACTTCCATCACCACGTCCTCACCGGGCCGGTGCGGCCACCTCTGATAAGCCAGGTGAGCCGCCCTCAGTCACGGCGGCCGCCGGAAGACTCCCACTCAGCCCCTTGACGACACCATGCCGCCTCGTATTTGCTTCGCCCCACTACCATCTCCAGCCACCCGACGGAGAGGGGAACACCACCCGTACCCTCAATGTTAGCGTTAACAATCATCCTCACCCATAAAGTGCGCCGTTGACCGGGGTGCGGCGAGATCCGGATGGACACCACATCCCTGCGATCCGCCCTCACGGTCGCCGATCTCTGATGGGCTATCCGCAAAACGGAGAGCCAACGCATCTGTCACGTCCCTGCGGCGATGGCGTAGCCCACAGGGAACAGCCGGCAGCCCGGCCGTGCGCCGGACCCGGCCGCAAAGGTGCGCCACCTCAAGGCGTTCGTCGTTGAGAAAGTCGAATCCAGACATGTTAGCGATAACAATGGCTGTTGACTGGACCTGCTCGCAGCCGCCCGAGGGGATTGAGCATGCGTAGGTGGAGACGACGGTTCACCGCGGCGGCCCTGACCGTGGCCGCGGTGGCGCTGGGGACAGTGCTCGGGGCTGCCAAGGAGCCACAGCGCCTGTGACAGGTATCGGGAGGTACCCCCGCCGCCCGGCCACCATCGCAACGGCGTCATCGCACATCTCTTGTACGACGAAAGGACCAAGCGTGAAGCGTAGGCTCAGAGCCCTGTTCGCGGCGGCCTCGTTACCCCTGGTGCTCGCGGGCATGTTCCTGGCGGCCCGGCCCGCCGCGGCGGCGTCGCTGACCCGGGTGACCGGCTTCGGTAACAACCCGACGAACCTGAACATGTACCAGTACGTCCCGGACCGGGTCGCGGCGCGGCCGGCGCTGCTGGTCCTGGTCCACTACTGCGGTGGATCGGCCGGCGACATCTTCAACGGTAACGGGCACGACTACGTGACCGCGGCCGACCGGTACGGGTACATCATCGTGCTCCCCGAGGCCACCCGCAGCGAGAAGTGCTTCGACGTGTCCACCCCTGCCGCGCTCAGGCGCGACGGCGGCGGCGACTCCACCGGCATCATGTCGATGGTCTCCTACACCCGGCAGCGCTACAACGTCGACCCGGCCCGCATCGTGGTCAGCGGCTTCTCCTCCGGCGCCATGATGACCAACGTCCTGGCCGCCCAGTACCCCGACGTGTTCGCAGCCGCCTCCGCCTTCTCCGGCGTACCCGCCGGGTGCTTCGCCACCACCAACGGATCACTGTGGAACAGCCAGTGCTCCGGCGGCCAGCTCATCAAGACCGCCCAGCAATGGGGTGACCAGGCACGGGCGATGTACCCCGGGTACACCGGCGGCTACCCGCGGATACAACTGTGGCACGGCACCACCGACACCACCCTCGCCTACCCCAACTTCGGCGAAGAGATCAAACAGTGGACCAACCTGCGCGGGCTCTCCCAAACCCCGGCGTTCACCGACCACCCGCAATCGAGCTGGACACGGACCCGGTACGGCAACACCGGCACCCAGGCCACCATCGAGGGCATCAGCATCAGCGGAGTCGGCCACCAACTGCCGATGAGCGGTCAGCTCGCCTACGCCATCTCCTTCCTCGGCCTCGACCAGAGCTCCCCCACGCCCACCCCGACCCCGACGCCCACTCCGACCCCCACTCCGACTCCCCCGCCTGGCGGCGGTAGCGGACCGATCAAGGGCGTCGCCTCCGGCCGCTGCGTGGACGTGCCCA
>NZ_JBFBIK010000252.1:0-2408 GCF_040685555.1 Sphaerisporangium sp. NPDC088356 | reverse complement strand
GTGATGAACCTCGACCGGTTCGACCTCGTCTGATCATGACGTCCAGGCCGGCCCGTGCCGGCCGGCCTGGACGTCCTCAGTCCGGAGGATCTCGACATCGTCCGCCTCCAGCGCGACGTCCAGAGGGTCGCGGTCGAGCAGGAGGCGATGATCTGGTGTCTCTCGGCGATGATCCTTCGCGGTGCCTCACCTGGCTGTGCCGGCTTCTCGTCAGCTGTATCGCTCAGGTTCGGAGCTTCGCTCAGACGGTGACGCTCCACGTGTCGAGGAAGCCGGTGTCGTACCGGTAGTTGTCGGTCACCTGCAGCGTCCAGGTTCCGGAGGCCTGCTGGCTGACCGGGACCGAGTAGATGCGGGTGCCGTAGGAGGTGCAGGATGTGCCACCGCTGCTGTCGATGGTGTAGTACGTCCCGCTCGGGCCGCGCAGGCGGATCTGCAGGTCCTCGGCGCAGGTGTGCGAGATCGTCACGCTCACCCGGACCGGCGACACGGCGCTGCCGGTCGCGGTCGAGGTGACCGAGCTGTTGATCGTCGTCAAGTCGTTGATCGTGAAGTTGGTGTCGTTGGTGAACGTCCGGTTTCCGCCGGTGCCGGTGACCGTCACCGTCCATGTCGTGGTGTGGGTCGCGGTCTCACCGGTGCCCGTGATGGTGACGGTGTAGGTGCCGGTCGGCGTCGACGCCGAGGTGGAGAGCGTGAGCGTCGAGGAGCCGCCCGAGGTCACCGAGGCCGGGTTGAAGCTCGCCGTGGCGCCGCTCGGCAGTCCGGACGCCGTCGTGAGGTTCACCGTCTGCGCGGCGCCCGTCGTCGTCGTGGTGCCGATCGTGGTCGTGACCGGCTGGCCCGCCTGCACGGAGCCCGACGCGGGGCTGGCGTTGATCGAGAAGTCCCTGCCAGTGGGGGTGCCCACGGCCTGGGTCCAGATCGCGTACGCCAGGGCGTCTCCCGACCGGTCCAGGATGGTGTCGTTGATGTTGGCCGTGGTGTCGCACGACCGGTGGTAGCAGGAGTCGTACGCCCCTCCCGCCGTGCCGCCCCACTTGGCGGCCTGCGCGGAGGTCTTGGTGGCGCTGGCGCCGGCCGCGACACCGGAGGTGGCGATGCCCGCGTTGCGGAAGGAGGCGTCGTCGGAGCGGTTGGCGCCCTCGGTGTTCTCCTCCGGCTGCAGGCCGAGGTTGTTGTAGAACGCGCGCAGGTCGGCGGCGGCCGTGGTGGTGATGTTGTTGATGAAGTAGCCGCCGTTGGGAGAGCCGACCATGTCGAAGTTGAGGTACTGCTTGATCTTGGAGCGATCGGTCGAGCTGAGCGAGTTGACGTAGGCGCGAGAGCCGAGAAGGCCCTGCTCCTCGTCGCTCCACCAGCCGAATCGCACGTGCTTGGTCATCGTCGGGCGCTGCGCGGCCAGGGTCAGCGCGACCTCCAGCAGCATCGACGACCCTGAGCCGTTGTCGTTGATGCCGGGACCGGCCGAGACGCTGTCCAGGTGGGCGCCGGACATGATGACCTGGCTCTCGTCCCCACCCGGCCAGTCGGCGATCAGGTCGGGCCCGGCGCCGCTGGTGCAACCCGGCGTGCAGGTCACGCGCCGGGTGGTGTAGCCGGCGGCCTGCAGTTTCTGCTCGACGTAGGAGACCGATGCGGTGTAGCCCGCGGTGGTCGACCTGCGGGTGCCGCCGTTGGAGTTGGCGATGCTCTGCAGTTGGTTCAGGTGCGCCTTGATGTTCGGCAGGCTGATGTCGGGGGACGCCAGGGCGGTGAGGGGGGCACTCCTGGGCGCACTGACGGATGCGTCAGACCGGGTGCTTCCCGGTGGCGCCTGCGCGGTCGCGGGGGTCGCGGACGCAAGCAGGCCCATCAGGGCCATGGCGACGGTCGCTGTGAGGACAGCTGTGCGCCTCATGTGCGTTTTCCTTTCTCGGCATCCCACTGCAGCGCTTTCGCGTTGTACGCGGGCAGCGCTCATCGCGCCGTCACGAATCGCTGGACGGCGCGATGATGTGGGACTGGGGGGTGTGGAGAAATGAATGCTCACACGCCGGATACGCCGGCCGGTGGACGAGGCGGCCGAGACTCATCCGGCACCGACATGACTCCCAGGGCCGGGAGCGGCGTATACCGTCAGGATGGGTACGACATGGTATGACGCTCCTGACCTCGTCGTGATGGGGAATCGACTTGTGCGTGACGGTAAAGCCGCCGAGAGGCGCAGTACATACGTAGCGGCATCCGTATATGTACCGAAAAATCATGACGGTAGTGGTCGGCCGCCGCCCTGCCGATTCGAACCCGGCCGGCGCGCCCTGCGGCCCATCGCGCATCGGCGGCTGAACGCCGAAGCGCCGGACCGCGATGGACCGCTGTGCCGTCGTCTCAGGGCGCGCCCAAGGCGGCGAGGGTCAGCTGCGGTA
>NZ_JBFBIK010000251.1:0-2486 GCF_040685555.1 Sphaerisporangium sp. NPDC088356 | reverse complement strand
CGGCGCGCCCCCCGAGAAGCGCTGAGCGCTGGAGGGTGGTCAAACAGCGACCACTTGGTAATCAATCGCACATAGACCGGGCCCGATACTGTGATGCGCACATGTCATGAAAGGTCCGTGAATCTTGAGGATTGCCCCCTTTGCTCGGTTTCCCCGCCCGCTCCGATGGGGGGCACGCGTCCTCACCGCCGTCCTGGTGCTGGCGATCGTCCTCGCCGGGGTGGGTGTGTGGACGGTACGCAGGTCCTTCCCGCAGCTCGACGGCGAGCTCAGGCTCCCCGGCCTGAGCGCGAAGGTGACCGTCCTGCGCGACGGTCACGGCATCCCGCAGATCTACGCGGACAACCCGCAGGACCTGTTCAGGGCGCAGGGCTACGTCCACGCCCAGGACCGGTTCTGGGAGATGGACTTCCGCCGCAAGACCACGGCGGGCCGCCTGTCGGAGCTGTTCGGCACGTCCACGCTCGACGTGGACAAGGTGGTGCGCACCCTCGGCTGGCGGCGTACGGCGGAGCGGGAGGTGAGCCTGCTCGGCCCCGGAACGCGCCAGGCCCTGGACGACTACGCGGCGGGCGTCAACGCCTGGATGGGGCAGCACCGGGGCTTCGCCGACAAGAGCCTCGAATACGCCGTGCTCAAGCTGACCAACGGCAGCTACTGCGGAACACGGGATGTTGCGCAGGCCTTGGAGGCAGCGACATGTCGGCTCAGATCGGCGACAACCGGTTCACCAATGGTCTGATCTACGACGTCATCAAGGTACTGGAGCAGCACGGCTACAAGCTGCCCAGCGACGATCTTCAGACCTCGGCCCTAGGTCGGTCTGTCGGAGTGCTTCTGGAGCTTGTTGAGACCTACGAGGGTCGTTGCGACTCTTCGGTAATCCTGTCCCCTAACAACAAATTCGGCCCTGAGCCGGTGCGTCAACACCAGCTCAAGGCCTAGGTCAATCCACCTGCTATCACCAGGGAGATAAACCCTTGCTTAACCATATCCACGATGCAGACCACAGGCCAATTGGGACTGACGACACGTCTCCCATCGGCGTTGAGGCTTCCACCGAGACTCCTCGTCCGCTGACTCAGGGCGAGTTCACTACCTCCGCCGTCATCGGCGCGGTCACTCTCGTGCTCGGCCTGATCGGCTTCGTCAACAGCTTCGAGAAGGTGGCCACGGCTGCCGTCCCCTCGTTCGGCTGGTTCGCCTGGACCGTGCCGCTCGGCATTGACCTCGGCATCGCCGTCTTCTCCGTGCTGGACATCGTCCTGTGCCGTCTCGGCATGCGAGTGCGGTTCCTCCGCATGATCCCTTGGGCACTCACCGCAGCGACCATCTACCTCAACATCGCGGGGGAGACGGACGCCTTCGCCATCGTGGCGCACGCAATCCTTCCGCTCCTGTGGGTCATCGCCGTAGAGGTAGGCGCTCACGTCCTCCGCAAGCGTGCCGGTCTGTCTTCGGCCACGCGGATGGACAGCATCCGCAAGTCACGCTGGATCCTCGCGCTCCCGTCGACGTTCTCTCTGTGGCGTCGAATGATCCTCTGGGAGATCCGCAGCTACCCGCTGGCGCTTCAGCGTGAGCGTGACCGTGTCCTCGCCAAGACCGAGCTTCAGGACCGGTACGGGCGTCTGTGGCGTTGGAAGGCGACTCGTCGGGAGCGTGCTCTCTACAAGCTTGGTGAGCTGGCTCCCGTGGGGACGGAGACGAGCGTTTCGCTCCCTGTTGAGGAGACGGTCCCCGAGGGCGAGACGATCGTCGTCCCCGAAATTTCGGCAGTCACAGAGCAGCCGTCCCCTCCTTCTTCCCCTACTCCCAAGACGTCTCGTCCCCGCACTCGCCAGGGGACCAAGAAGGGGACCGTCCCCGAGAAGAAGCGTCCCCTCCCCAACGTCGAGGACCTCCTTCCTGCGGGACGCGAGGTTGCTAAGGCTCTCGCTGACGAGGGTCGTCCCCTCACTCGTGACAACCTGCTGACCGCGATCAGGGAGAAGGTTCAGCCTGTCTCTACGGCTCGCGCTACGCAGCTTCTTCGAGTTCTCAAGGATGAGATTTCCGCAGATCAGCTCGACGGCCAGACGGATCTGGCGGACATGGCTGGTGCTGCGTGACGACCTTCGTCCCCTCGTTCGTCCCCATGTCGGTCCCCTCTTCGGAGGGGTCCGTCCCCAACTCGGTCCCCTCTGATCGTGAGGACCGTCCCCGTCTCGTCCCCGTCAGGATCGGCCTGCGTCCCCGAGTTCGTCGGGTCTGCCGTCCCCACTCTCGTCCCCTGTTCGTCCTCACCTACGTCCCCTGCTTCGTCCCCTCCGTCGTCCCCGCCTCGGTGCACTCGGCGGAAGCGGGCGAGCGATGAGTATCCGTCGCGCAGAACTCCCGTCCGACAACTTCACGATGCTCAGCAACAAGTGGATCAGAGACGGCCGTCTGTCGTGGAAGGCGCGCGGCATCCTCACGTGGCTGGCGTCGCACAAGATCGGCTTCCG
>NZ_JBFBIK010000250.1:0-2546 GCF_040685555.1 Sphaerisporangium sp. NPDC088356 | reverse complement strand
TGGAAACCCTTTGGGGGCGGCATGCGGACGGCAGCACCTTGGTCCATGGGGATATTCGTCCAGACAACCTGCTCATCACCACGAGCGACAGAACCGGGTTCGTCGTGGACTGGGCTCAACCGTGCCAGGGCGCCGCCTGGCAGGACATCACAGACCTCGTACCCCACCTGATCATGGCCGGCAACACTCCGGGAGCCGCCGAAAAGGCGCTGGCCGGCGCCCGGGCCTGGGATCTCGTTCCTTCAGACGTGATCACCAGTTACGCGGCCGCATACGCCGGCTACTGGACTCGCATGAGCCGGCAGCCCGCACCGCCAGGAGTACCGAACCTACGCAACTACCAGCGCCGGGCAGCAGCCGCCGCCATCGCTTGGACGAGATACCACACTGGATGGTAGGCCCGGTCACCTGTCACTCCAACCGGGCAGCCGACCAGGGCCAACCCGGCGCAGGCGACCGGCGTCTCACTGGCTGCTGAAGGCGGAGGTCGCCGAGGTGGCGGCCGCGACGACGCTCGCCATCATCCCGCGAGCCTCGCGCAGTTCGGTCTGAGAACCGGTGGGCCAAACAAGGGGTTGTGGGTCAAGGTCATAGGTGGCGCGCCCTACAGGATCACCCTCCCGACCTGCACCGCACCCCTCCGGCCCGTCGGTCGTCCCCGACCCGTGCGTGGCCGACCCCGATGGGCGATCGTGAGTGAGAGGTATCGACACGCCCTCCACCATTCACCGACCGGCGGTGATGCGCAAACCCTTGGCGATCACCCCGAAGCCGGAGCGACGCTGGCAGAAAGGAGTTATCGGTTCTGCTACGTCTGGGGCTGGACGTTTGGTACTCGGCGTGTGACTTCGGTGTTCGCCAAGCGGTCGTGAAGTGTTCGGCCGTCGGGGTCGAGGAGCGCCCACAGGACGTCCACGATGAGAGCGAGCGGCCCGGCGACCGGTGTGAACACCAAGAGCGGAAAGAGCAGCGTACGGAGGGCCATCCTTCCCGCCATCGGCCGCACTGGTTCCCGTGCGTAGACGAGGCGGATCCGCAGCAGTCGCTTGCCCGGCGTCTGTCCCCACAGGCTGTGTTGCCCCCAGAAGTACAGAAAAATCGCAGACAGGGCGATCAACCGGTCGGGATCTACGCTGACCAGGGAGAGGCCCAACGAGTTCAAGAGTCCCCAGGTCGGGTGGATCGAGGGGGAGCTGTCGATGCCGGTCAGGAACAGGATGGGTGGGATGGCGAAGGGAAGGGTCACGACAACGATGGTGTAGTCCACCAGTAGCGCCACCAGTCGGCGCCAGGTCACACCGGTCGATGTAGCAACCGCCGACCGTTCCGAGGAGGTGGCGGCGCTCGTCATCCTGGTGGCGAGGAGGACGAGCGTGGCGGCGCCCAGGAGACAGAGCTGGGTGCTTCCCCAACTGCTCATCACTGTGGTGAACCACTCGGCACTGAGGATAGGGATCAAGCCGCCACAGCCGTCCGGAGAGGCGTAGGCGGGGGTAGCCGGTTCGATGACCGCGATCAAAATGAGAAGGCCTGCTGTTAGGCGCCCCACGCTCCGTGCATCCCTGCGCCCCAGGCAGGCGAGAAATCCCACCAAGACCAGCAGCGCGGGAACGGCCCACGCCTCCACGTTCTGCATGATCGCATCAAGATCGCCTCGCAGGGGATTCAGCGGTGAAGTCTCCCATGGTCCCCAGCCGATGCAAGCGCGGAACTCGTCCCCGCCGGTCTGGAGCCGAAAGCGCCACTCCTCCCACGTCGGGAAGGCAGCGACGGCCGTTGCCACCATCCAGATCCATAACGCAGGTCTCGACAACTGGGGGAAGTTCGACAAGGCGGTCCTTCCAAAGATTGGGCACACACCTTAGCGATCTCGGTACAGGATGCGCTGATGGCCAAGCGTGGTTCACCCCGCTCTTCGCGCTCAACGCCAGCGCCCCGGCTACCCAGGTGTCAACGGCCAAGTGCGTGTGGGTCTGGCCCACTTTCCGTGATCGCGTTGGTCAGTCTCCGAGCAGGACACGGATGCGGAGGAGGTCTGGGTTGGCGCGTCCGAACATGACCCTCTTGATCATTTTGATGCGGTTCACGTTGCCCTCGACCGTTCCTGAACTGTGGGGCAGAGTGAGTCCGGCTTTGACGGCGGTCCAGTCGCGCCGCAGTCCGGTGGCGAACGCGCGGAGTTCTCGGGCGGGGCTGGCTTCAGCGCGCTCGGTCCATGCCTCGAGGTCCTTGCCGCGCAGTTGGACGAGCATCTCAGCGAACTCGCGGGTCAGCGTGGTGACGGAGGCTAGTTCGGGACAACGGTCGTTGATTCGTTGGAGCTTGGCCAGGTCCTCGGCGGTGTTCTTTTCGGGGCGGGTGACGATCCAGCCGGTGACCTCGCGTACTTTCGGTGCCGGCGGCTGCGTCGCTGCGGCGGTTGAGGCCCGCAACTGGGCGGTGAGCCTGCGTAGGGTGCGTTTGCTGCCGAGGAAGCCGCGACTGCGGAGCTTTGAGGTGCTCCAGAGATTCCGGACATACCGCCCGATAGGGTGGTAATAGTCCGA
>NZ_JBFBIK010000249.1:0-2552 GCF_040685555.1 Sphaerisporangium sp. NPDC088356 | reverse complement strand
CGCGTAGCATCACCGCCTCGCCGAGCCGGTTCCCCGTGTTCCGGCACGCGAGCAGAGCGGTCCGATGGGTCTGCTCCAGCTCGTTCCAGTACCCCCGGATGATCGCGGCGTTCAGCAGTGAACCGGCCAGCTCCCACGCCAGCTCCTCGTGGCCGATGGCCGAGGCCTGCGACACGGCCGCGACCAGACAGGCTCGTTCGCTCTCGAACCAGGAGAGCGGGTCGGCGGCGGCAAGCCTGTCATGGACCGGTGAGGGCACGGGCCAGCGCGGCGCCCTTCCCCGTATCGGCGCGTACCGCGAGGACGGCAGGTGGTCGTCGGCCTCCTGTGCGAGGGCGAGCAGGGTGGCGAGTGCCCTGGTGACCACGACGCGGATGGTGGCGTCGTTCTCCTCCAGCGCGGCCCGCTCGCGGGCGTAGAGCCGGACGAGCCGGTGGAAGCTGTAGCGGGTGTGGCCGGTGGCGTCCGTGCCCACGACCTCCAGGAGGCGCGTGTCGGCGAGCGCGTCGACGAGTTCCTCGGCCGCCTCCGGGGAGATCTCCAGCATGGTGGCGGCCGTCCACGCCGCGAACGACGGCACGTCCAGCAGGCCGAGCAGGCGGAACGCCCGCTGTGCCGCTTCGCCGCTTCGCCGGTAGCCGGCCGCGAGGTTGGCCCGCACGTCGAGGTCCTCCAGGGTCAGCTCGTCCAGTCCCCCACGGGCGAACCGTTCGGTGAAACGAGTGAGCGTCAGGTGTGGACGCGAGGTCAGTCGCGTCGCCGCCGCCCGGATGGCCAGCGGCAGCTCGCCGCACGACCGTACGAGTTCCGCGGCCGCCTCGGGTTCGGCCTCGACGCGCTTGGCGCCGAGGATCGCCGTGAGCAGTCCTTCGGCGTCCTCCGGTTCCATCACGCCGAGGTCGACGGCGCAGGCGCCGGGCCAGCCGGACAGCCGGGAGCGGCTCGTCACGATGACGCCGCAGGAGGGTGAGCCGGGCAGCAGCGACTTGACCTGGGCGGCCCCGGCGAGGTTGTCCAAGACGACGAGGATCCTGCGCCCAGCGAGCCGGCTGCGGTACAGATCCACGCGCTCCTCCATGTCCTCGGGGATGGCGGAGGAGTGGATGCCGAGCGCGCGCAGGAACCGGGTGAGCACCCGCCCGGGGTCGGCCGGGCACGCGTCGGTGCCGAGCAGGTCCGCGTACAGCTGACCGTCGGGGAAGTCGTCGCTCATGCGGTGGGCCACGTGGATGGCCATGGTGGTCTTGCCGACCCCACCCTGCCCGGTGATCAGCGTGACCGTGATGGGCCCGCGTTTGCGGTTGGCGAGATGGTTGCACAGGTGCTCGACCAGCACCTCGTGGCCGGTGAAGTCGCCGATGTCGGCGGGCAGGAGGGCCGGCCGAAGGGGTGCGGGGCCCGGGGTCTCGTACGAGGGCTGCGGACCCGTCTCCTGCCGCAGTACCTGCAGGTGCGCCGCGCGTAGCTGGGCGCCCGGGTCGATGCCGAGCTCATCGGCGAGCCTGGCGCGGGTCGACTCGTACGCGGCCAGCGCGTCGGCCTGCGCTCCTGACGCGGCGAGGGCCAGGACCAGCCAGGAGTGGACGGCCTCGTCCAGCGGTTCGGCCAGGGCGACGGCGCGGAGCTGCGGCAGCACTTCGGAGGCGAGGCCGAGCCGCAGCGCGACCTGCGCGGCCTCCAGCAGGACGTTGATGCGCTCCTGGTCGATGGCGCGCACCCAGGGATGGCCCTTGAGCATGTGGTCGAGGTCGGACAGGCATGGTCCCTGCCACATGCGCAGGGCTTGGAGCAGTAGTTCCAGCGAATCTCTTGGCGATGACGCCTTCCTGGCGCAGCCCGCCAACTCACGGAAGCGGGCCAGGTCGGAGTCGCACCGGTCGAGCCGGATGGCGTAGGCGGACCCGAGCCCGGCGAGCCAGGACGAGCCGGAGTGCGCGATATGGCTGGGGTCGACTCGGCGACGTAATCGCCCTACATAGGTCTGGACGAGGTTGACGACGGAGTCCGGCGTGTCGTCGCCCCACACGGCGTCGATGATCTCCTGCCGCTGGACAGGCGCGCCCGCCTTAAGAAGCAACAACGCGAGCACGGCGCGTTGTCTGGCCGACCCGAGCTCGACCTCGGTTTCCCCTCGCCATACCCGTAACGGTCCAAGCAGGTGAAACCGTATCTCTGCCATATCTCTCCTGGAGACGAAGTGCCAATATATGCAGAAATCTGGAGAATCATACGTTTTGACTAAATGTAAAGCGAGGCTGCCAAGTGTCCTATCTCGGCCATTCCCCGGTCGGCGGGACCTCGCTGGCGGATGGCTGGACGATCCCCCTCCGGCCCGCGCTCCGCGTCCAGCCATGTGCCGACGCCTGTCCAGTGCGGACGGTCATTGTGAACCGCAAGCCTTCGAACAGCGAGAGGAGAACGAGATGAAGAAGATCAAGATTCGCAAGGTCGGTCCGGTCCGCCTGACCGCAGCGGCGTGCTCCATCTACAAGAACGTGAACTAGTACGGGCGCACCGCTGAAGCGCCGGGTGCGGCGACGCACCCGGCAGAT
>NZ_JBFBIK010000248.1:0-2651 GCF_040685555.1 Sphaerisporangium sp. NPDC088356 | reverse complement strand
TCGACGTCGATGCCGGCGTCCTTGGCGGCCTGCTCGACGGCCGCACCGCCGGCGAGCACGATCAGGTCGGCCAGGGAGACCCGCTTGCCACCGGCCTGGGCGGCGTTGAAGGCCTCCTGGATCCCCTCCAGGGTGCGCAGCACCGTCGCCAGCTGGTCGGGGTCGTTGACCTCCCACCCACTCTGCGGCTCAAGGCGGACGCGCGCGCCGTTGGCGCCGCCGCGCTTGTCTCCGCCACGGAAGGTCGAGGCCGACGCCCACGCGGTGGACACGAGCTGGGACACCGACAGGCCCGAGGCGAGGACCTGGCCCTTGAGGGAGGCGATGTCCTCAGCGTCGATGAGCTCGTGCGTCACCGCGGGGAGGGGGTCCTGCCACAGCAACGTCTCGGCCGGGACCTCCGGGCCGAGGTAGCGCACGATCGGGCCCATGTCGCGGTGCGTCAGCTTGAACCACGCCCTGGCGAAGGCGTCCGCGAACTCGTCGGGGTTCTCCAGGAAGCGTCGCGAGATCTGCTCGTAGACCGGGTCCACGCGGAGCGCGAGGTCGCTGGTCAGCATCGTCGGGGCGTGGCTCTTCGACGGGTCGTGGGCGTCGGGGACGGTGCCCGCCCCGGCGCCGTCCTTCGGCTTCCACTGGTGCGCGCCGGCGGGGCTCTTGCTCAGCTCCCACTCGTAGCCGAACAGGATCTCGAAGAAGCTGTTGTCCCACTTGGTCGGGGTGGGCGTCCAGGTGACCTCGAGACCGCTGGTGATCGTGTCGCCGCCCTTGCCGGTGCCGAAGGTGTTCTTCCAGCCGAGGCCCTGCTCCTCGATCGTGGCGGCCTCGGGATCGGGGCCGACGTGGTCCGCCGGGCCCGCACCGTGGGTCTTGCCGAAGGTGTGACCACCCGCGATCAGGGCGACCGTCTCCTCGTCGTTCATCGCCATCCGGCGGAACGTCTCACGGATGTCGCGGGCCGAGGCGAGCGGGTCGGGGTTGCCGTTCGGGCCCTCCGGGTTGACGTAGATGAGGCCCATCTGCACGGCGCCCAGGGGGTTCTCCAGCTCACGGTCGCCGGTGTAGCGCTGGTCGTCAAGCCAGGTCGACTCAGGACCCCAGTAGACGTCCTCCTCGGGCTCCCACACGTCCACACGTCCACCGGCATAGCCGAAGGTCTTGAAGCCCATCGACTCCAGGGCGACGTTGCCGGCGAGGATCATGAGGTCGGCCCACGAGAGCGCCTGGCCGTACTTCTTCTTGACCGGCCACAGCAGGCGGCGGGCCTTGTCGAGGTTCCCGTTGTCCGGCCAGCTGTTGAGGGGGGCGAAGCGCTGCTGACCGGCCCCGGCGCCACCGCGGCCGTCGCTGATCCGGTAGGTGCCCGCGCTGTGCCACGCCATCCGGATGATGAGCGGGCCGTAGTGGCCGAAATCGGCCGGCCACCAGTCCTGCGAGGTCGTCAGCACCTCCGCGATGTCCCGCTTCACGGCCGGGAGATCGAGGCCCTTGAACGCCTCGGCGTAGCTGAACTCCTCGCCGAGGGGGTTGGCCACTGCGGGGTTCTTGGCGAGGATCTTCAGGTTGAGCCGCTCCGACCACCACTGGCGGTTTCCGCCGCCCTGAGTCGGGTGCGGAGCGCGCTCGTGCGCAACCGGGCAGCCATCTCCGCCCTCCGTCTTCGCGTCTGTGACGATTGCATCATGGTTCTCGGACATGGAATCCTTCCGGACTGGTGGGATAACGGTGCTCAGGAACTGCGGGCGGTGGAACAGTCGGGGCACAGGCCCCAGTAGATGACCTCGGCCTCGTCGATCGAGAAGCCGTGGTCGTCGGACGCGGTCAGGCAGGGTGCCTCGCCGACCGCGCAGTCGATGTCAGCGACAAGACCGCACGACCGGCACACGACGTGGTGGTGGTTGTCCCCGACGCGTCCCTCGAACCGGGCCGCGCTGCCGGCCGGTTCGATGCGGCGTACGAGTCCCGCCGCGGTGAGCGCGTGGAGAGCCTCATACACGGCTTGAAGGGAGATATGGCCTACACGGTCGCGCACACCGGAGGCGATCGCCTCGACGCCGAGATGGTCACCGTTCCTGACTGTCTCGAGCAGTGCCACGCGGGCGGCCGTCACCCGCAGGCCGGCACCGCGTAGCTCTTCGGCGGCGGTCGGAGTGCTGGATGCGGTCATGGCGCCAGACCAACCTTCATAAACACGAACGGTACAAGACAACGAACAATCCAACGTTAGCGCTGGATCAGGCAACATTCTCCACCGTCAGCCGCAACTTCTCCCGCGCCCATTCGACCAGCTTCCCAGCATGGCCGCCGTCGGCCCCACACCAGGGAGATACGGGTGTGGGCCTGCCGCGTTCGCTCCAGCAGGGGGCGGCCCCCGTCACGGTCCTGCACGCACGCCGCCGTCACCAAGACCATGCGGGCCAGGGTGACGCCTCAACCTAACTTGAGGTCAACCTGACCGAGACCCCAGCCGTCGCCCTGGGCGGTTTGTTCACAGGCACTCAGCTTGTCATTAACCTGCCTGCCGACGGTGTTCTCTGAGCGTGGCAGCGCGTGTGACGGTTTTGCCGACGTCGTGATGGCGGGCGGGGGAGCGGTTCTTCGACCCCTTGGGCCGTCCGGGACCGGCGGTCGCGGGTTTCGGCGCACTGGCG
>NZ_JBFBIK010000247.1:0-2831 GCF_040685555.1 Sphaerisporangium sp. NPDC088356 | reverse complement strand
GCGCGGCGGGCGAGCAGGGCCACGGCCTCGCGGACGTAGCGCCAGGCCGTGGAGGTGCCGATGGCGAACCCGGCGGCGATCTCGGCGAAGGTCTCCCCTTTTCGCAGGTGAACCAGCACCAGCAGGGCCTGCCGGCCAGGGCTGAGACGACGCTTGGTCGATCTGATCGCCCGGCGGTGCCGGCGGAGGATCCCGGCCAGGTAGTTCAGCGTCTGGGATGACAACGGCAGCGCGGCACGGTAGAACAGCATGCGAGCCTCTGGTGATGGTTGATCTTGGTCGACAACCCTTCTACCAGAGGCTTCTTTACTTCTCGATCAAGACAACGGATCTGTCGCCACCCTGTGACCTGCGGCATCACGGTGAAATGGGCTCACTGGCCCCGAACCCTCAAGAGGTCCGGATCCAGCTCGAGCAAACTTTCGTCGAAACGGACGGGGCGCCACCCGTATAGGCCGGCGGCGCCTTTCCCCTTGAGCTTCCAGGCGAACCGGTGGTATTTCTTCGCCGGGATGGTCCGATAGGGAATTCCGTGGTGGAAGTATTGCGTCGTGCGGGTTTCCCCGTCCATTGACCAGGTTATCTCGGGTACCCATGTGCAGTCACATTCGGCGGTGGCGGCGATGATGTCGATGTCCAGTCCGCCTTCGCCCACGACTTGCGGGAACTTTTCCTTGGAGTTCTTGTCCGGGACGACGGGCACGAGGGGGAGGTCGCCGTCGAGAACGGCATGAGCCGTGACTGTCTCCGGCTCGCCTCCGCATTGTCCGTTGTTCAGCGCGACGACCGACGCCTCACCCGTTCGGGGCGCGGGAGCTCGGCGCAGGATCCGGAGCGACACCTTCTCGATGCGGACCGTCTTACCCTCCGACGGAGACACCATCAGGACGACCCTCGTGTAATTCGCATCGCCGGTGTACCGGTTCCGCTTCCATTCCTCTGGTTCCGCTCCGATCTCCGTCGCCGGAGGCTCGCCGAGCGCCTCCGGCGATCTCAGTACGGTCCACACCGTCCATGGGCAGAGCGGGAAGTTCTGGAGGACCTGCACCCCGCTGGCCTCGGCCCGCTCCTGCGCCTTCGGGTCCGCCGATGCCTGCCTGGCGGGTTTCTGGACCTCGACCCTTATCGCGGGGCCACCGGACAGGCGATCGGCGACCCATGAGAAGCCACCTTGAATCCAGGTGACCAGCACGGCGACGATGACGGGGAATGCGATCAACGTGGCAAGGACATTTCGGTCTCTCCACGGAGGTGAATTGCCTCGCCCATGGGAGCCCTGGCCACGCTTTCCCTTTCGCGCCGCCGGCCCGTTCTCCTTGGACGCGCTCATGGAACACCTGCTTCCCGAGGTGTGGTCAAGGGAACACTAGAATCTTCCGCTCCAAAGTGGAAGTAAAGGGCACTTTGTAACTGATTCTCTCTCATGGTTCCCCCCGGGATGGGCGTTTGTTCGCCGAGCAACATCGTAATCACAAGCTCATGATTCGTCCACACGTTCCCCACTACATATAGCCAAGAGTGCGACCTTGAGCCCTACATGTGGTAGCCAGAACGGTCTTTGATCTTTGGCGTCAGCCGTCGCTGTGGGGTGGTTCATCTCCTCGTCGGGCAGGCGTAGCCATGCCGGGCCGGTTGCCCGGGGTCATGTCGTCCTTGGCGTGTTCCAGGTGTCCCGGTTCAAGTGCTTGGCGGCATTGCCGATGCCTGGGAAGGTGCTGCCGACTTTCAAGCCGTTTAGTTGCGATCGAAGAACGTAGGCGGTGAGGGATCGGGCAGTGCACCTCGCTTCTCATGACCAGATCCTCAGCTTGGGATGCCAGCTCAGCCTGACTGCCTGACCGGTGAGGAGGGGGTCCGCGAAGGCTGTGACCACTGTTACGACGTGGGAGAACTGGTCGGGGTAGCCGCTTGCGGCAGTTCCTTGCCGACGTCGCCAGGCGGCGTAGGACGATTGGCGGCGTTCTCCGAGATCGGTGATCGAGGAGGTGAGCGGCCGCAGTGGGATGTCACGATGCTTGGCGGTCGCGGTCAATGCCGCGGTGAGCTCGCGACCGTCGAGCGCGTGGAGGGTAGCGAGGCGGTACAGGTCTGCGTAGTCGCGCTCTCTGGTGTTGAGGTCGCCGAGCGAGATAGCGGTGGCAAGCTTCTCTGCGATGACTGTGGCGAGAGGGTATCCGAAGATCTGGAAGCTGTCTGCGGAGAGGTGCTGTGGATAGTCGATGATCTGCGGTTCGGGAGTGACGGGATCGCCGAAGCTGACATCGAGCTGGAGTTTGAGGCGTGCACGGGCGATTGTCGCGGTCATGGTCAAGCGCAGCCCGTTGTACTCCTCGTCCGCGCGGATCGGGATGGTTTTGAGGGTGCCGGGATCGAACTCGACGCCGTCCTCGACCTTGGTGGCAGCGATGATCGCGATTCTCCGGATGATTTCGGCTTCGTCATTGGGAAATGCGCGTCCCAAGATGTCGATGTCACGCGTCATCCGGCGCGCGCCGAACTGGGCAAGGAGGAGGCCACCTTTGAGGATGAAGTGCCGTCCACCTTAGGGGGAGAGGCCCACCCGGTAGAGGAAGCGTTCGAGCACGTACTCGACCATGATCTCATCGGTGGATCGTCCGGTACGGCGTGCCAGGTTGCGCAGGTCGTTGTAGACGCGGCCGGCGATGGTGTCGCGTGTCGGATTCGGCATCAGGCGAGCACCGCCTCGATGGCGGGACGGATGGCCGACAGCGCACCCAGCTCGTTGGCGATTTCCTGGAGGTCTCGGACCCCGCTGCCCTCCCTGCCAAAATGGACAGAGGTAGCAAACAGGCATAAAACTCTGTGCTGAG
>NZ_JBFBIK010000246.1:0-2845 GCF_040685555.1 Sphaerisporangium sp. NPDC088356 | reverse complement strand
GTCCAAACAGCCGCAATTATGGTTGGAATCATAGGCCTTTTCAATGGCTTTGGACGTTTGATATGGGCAACTTTGTCTGATTATATCGGGCGCCCTGCTACTTTCAGTACCATTTTTATTCTCGATATTGTAATGCTTTCAGCCATGCTCATCTTCAAATTACCGCTCCTATTTGTCATTGCATTATGCTTGTTGATGTCTTGTTATGGAGCAGGCTTTTCTGTCATCCCAGCCTACTTAGGTGATGTCTTTGGTACTAAAGAATTAGGAGCTGTTCATGGATATGTACTGACAGCATGGGCTGCTGCCGGAGTTGTTGGACTATTACTATTATCATTAACACATCAACTGTTCCACAATTATACTTTGACATTAGCTGCCTTTATTTTGATTGATCTATTGGCACTGCTAATCTCATTCTGGATACAACGAGATTTCATTAAAGCCAGCAAATTAATAAAAAGCAAATCATAAAAAACTACTTTAAAGCGCATTAAATTATTAAAAACTAAGACAAAATTGCATAAAAAAGAGTCTAAAACAGCATGAGCCGTAAAGTGCAAGACAAAATTGAATATTTTTAAACTGCTAAGGCATGTTCCCTGTATTCGCAGGGAGTCATGCCTTTTGTTTTCTGTGATATTCGTCGATTGTTAAACCAATCGACGTAATTCTTTGTGATTTCCTTGAATTCTCCAATAGGTTCTGTTGCAAAGTTTTCCAAAAAATCTATTTTAGTGTAAAATTGAGAAAAAAGACAGAGAGGACAGAGTAATGAATCATTTTAAAGGCAAACAATTCAAAAAAGACGTCATTATTGTCGCTGTTGGTTACTACCTGCGTTACAATCTAAGCTATCGTGAAGTTCAGGAATTGTTATATGATCGTGGAATAAATGTTTGTCATACTACGATTTATCGTTGGGTGCAAGAGTACAGCAAAGTCCTCTATTATCTTTGGAAGAAGAAAAATAGACAATCCTTCTATTCATGGAAAATGGACGAAACCTATATCAAAATTAAGGGACGTTGGCATTATCTTTATCGTGCACTTGATGCGGACGGCTTAACCTTAGATATCTGGTTACGAAAGAAACGGAATACGCAAGCAGCCTATGCTTTCTTAAAACGACTCCATAAACAGTTTGGTGAGCCGAAAGCAATTGTGACCGATAAAGCACCTTCTCTTGGCTCCGCCTTTAGAAAGTTACAGAGTGTGGGTTTATATACTAAGACAGAGCACCGAACTGTGAAGTATCTTAACAATTTAATAGAACAAGACCATCGACCTATTAAACGACGGAATAAATTTTATCAAAGTCTCCGTACAGCCTCTTCCACGATTAAGGGCATGGAGACCCTTCGAGGAATATATAAAAAGAACCGAAGAAATGGAACGCTCTTCGGCTTTGCGGTGTCTACTGAAATCAAGGTATTAATGGGAATACCAGCCTAAGATATTTGGAGTTCAGAGCGGGCGCGTTTGATTTTCAAACTTCGCAACAGAACCGAAATAGCTATAAATAAGAGGAAGCCTAAGGAACCAATTATCTTTCATTCGGATCAAGGAAGCCAATTTAAATCAGCTTCCTTTAGAAAGTTATTAGATGAGCATCAATTGCTTGCTTCTTACTCCAAGCCTGGATATCCTTATGATAATGCCGTCACTGAGGTCTTTTTCAAGTATCTTAAACAACGAGAAATTAATCGCAGAACTTATCACTCCATTCAAGAAGTTCAACTCTCTTGCTTTGAATACATCGAACAATTTTATAACAATTATAATCCTCATTCCGCCAACAAGGGTTTAACTCCAAATCAGAAAGAAGAAAATTATTTTAAGAAAATATAGCTCATTTTGTGTCTAAATATTTGACATTGGTCCAGTGTACAATTGATTCATTCCGATACAAATGAAATGAAGGCAAATAATATTAAATTAGGCGATGTTTATTTTTTTTTAGGTTTGCCTAATATTTTGCTTTAATTTTATAAAAAAGAGGTGTATACTTATAATATTCTTAAAGGAAGGTGGAAATATTTTGAAAGATACAACAAGTCAGTCTGGTAAAGAGCACAAACCTCGATTAATTCAGCATGCGAATGGTCCCTCTTTAGAGGAAATTAACGGAACTGTCGAGGTACCCAAAGGCAAAGGCTTTTGGAAAACCCTGTTCGCCTATTCTGGACCGGGAGCATTAGTTGCTGTGGGATATATGGATCCAGGCAACTGGTCTACTTCGATTACGGGTGGGCAAAACTTCCAGTATTTATTAATGTCGGTCATTTTAATGTCTAGTTTAATTGCAATGCTATTACAATATATGGCTGCTAAATTGGGAATTGTTAGTCAAATGGATTTAGCTCAAGCAATTCGAGCGAGAACGAGTAAAAAACTAGGAATCATTTTATGGATTTTAACGGAATTAGCGATTATGGCAACAGATATTGCGGAAGTAATTGGCGCATCAATTGCTCTTTATTTACTTTTTAATATTCCGCTTGTCGTCGCAGTCTTTATTACGGTATTTGATGTTTTAATATTATTGTTGTTAACGAAAGTTGGTTTTAGAAAAATTGAAGCAATAGTTGTCTGTTTGATTTTTGTAATTCTTTTTGTGTTTGTTTATCAAGTAGCGTTGTCTGATCCTAATTGGGGGGATGTACTTAAAGGATTGGTTCCGACTGGTGAAACGTTCTCCTCTACACATTCAATTGGTGGTCAAACGCCTTTAACTGGTGCATTAGGGATTATTGGTGCAACCGTTATGCCTCATAATTTATATCTACATTCGGCTGTGTCTCAGACTCGAAAGATAAATCGTACGGATGAAGATGAAATCGCC
>NZ_JBFBIK010000245.1:0-2864 GCF_040685555.1 Sphaerisporangium sp. NPDC088356 | reverse complement strand
CAAAATTGGACAGACCACAGGCTGGGCGCGGCTCACAGTGAATTTTCAATACGCCTAGAAGGTGTTGATGATTGAACGCTAGGGAGGGAGCCTTTAGGGATGAAAAAGGTTACAGCCTTACCGTTAGCAATTGCGCCAACTGGGACTGATATTTCTTTGCCGACGAGGTTTTTAAAATCTGAAACGTTATGCGCTTTAAGTGTGAACATTTCTTTGCGCGTTTCACCGTTCGGTAGTGGAACGTCACCCAGAAGCTGGATTTTATCATCTCCACCATAGTCCTCTCCCGCTTTGTTTTGACCTTTGGGCGAAACGTAAATGTTAAGCAATTGGCCGTTCATGGTTAGCATGCTCATTTCTTAGACTCCTTTTTATCCAAAGAGTCAGATGAATCAATTTCAGGTTTAACAGAAGATTGGTCTGTGATGTATTGGTCAATACGTCCCCAAGTATTAATGTTGATGGGTACGTTCTCGCCAGTAACAAAACTAACCTGTTTCATTCCATCGTTATGGAGTAAGCGGGTTGTTTCTTCATCAGCAAGTTTTGCAATTAAGTGACGGTCAACAGAATTAAGACTTTCAAACATTTCAGTTGCGGCCTTTTCAAGGATAGGGGCTACAACATCAAAGCGATTGACGCCAAAACGATTGGCAATACAGGTAAACATTGCGGCAGCTTGATGGCTAATCTTAACGCTCATTTTAAAGCCTAACTCTTGATACATATCGTCCATATCTTCCTTTAAATAAAATTCATGAATAATAGATTCTGCTTTAGTTGATTTATTGGTCATTTGATTAATTCCGATATAGGTTCTATTGTCGATTCTGACAGTGAACATACTAGAATCTAATTCAGAATCAGTCAACAGGCTATGTACATCAAGAGCAGTAAATGAGGATAGGCGCTCTAGGTGAAAACTTGTTTCCACCTAGAGCACCTGTCAGGACTGGTTTTAATGGGTTTCATTTCACATTATGCGTTTAACAACAAAAAAACGGCCTGTAAGCTGGTTTTGCCTACGGCCGTTTAGCACCTGCAGTGCGATAAATTTTACTGTTAAAGATGTCTAGCAGGGCGAGGGCTCAAGAGCGTCTAGCATGGGGGCTTCCCCCATCCCCCCTTGAAGTTGATTATGTAACAAAATCATGCTTGAAACCTGAGATAGGTCATCGTTAAGTTTTTGCAAAAGGGGATAAGTTTGAGCGCGTAAAAATTCTTCATCAAGATGCTGGTCAAACAGCATTAAAATCAAAAGGCTTAGCTGTTCAGCCTCATCTACAACTTTTTTAATGCCGTGTGCGGTACAATCCATTTTAGACATGATCAACTCCATACAGTTGGTTGTGTTAGCCAGGGAATAGAGTTGCTGCTCTGCTCCCTGGCGATTAAATCGCTTTGTCGCTTCGGGTGCTCGTTTGCTCAGGCTTCGCACCTGCGCCCCGTAGCTCTAAAGCCATGATAAAAATTCGTTTACTCCTTGCTCGTCTGGGCTTTCTAGCTCATAAACCATGGTAGATTCGACCTCCTGAATGGTGTCGGAACCGTCTTCCCAAAGGTAGGTTAAACCGTTATTTCCTTCGAAAGTTTTCATTGTGATTCTCTCTCGCGTTTCTCGATTAACCACCATGCATTAGATCGATAATTTTCAGCTTTGGCAAGTGCATTATCTGACCGTTCATCTAATGGGCTAATAATGCGAACCTGCGGAATTTGGCCGCCAGTATGATGATGGTGATGCGTTACGCTATAGCCTGCATCAGTGTACTTGTAGAACAATTCGATATAGGGCAATTCATCGTCCAGTAACTCGTCAGTGAGCTTGTCAGGGACTTTAACGCCCCAGAATAGGCCAAAGGAGCCTTGAAGACGTTTCCCTTTAAGGATGGCGTAAGCGTGATAGTTTTCTTTAGGTGGCAAGTCGGAGAATTTGAGGGCGTATTTAAATACCTCAGCAAAGGACTTTGCAGGGTCTTGGGTATCGATAGGGCGGCAATCTACGATAGAAGAATCACCGGTGATCGATAGCCATTCTTGGGACAACCGGCTTTGTGATTTTTTAAGACCGGACGCCTTAAAATCAAAGTCGATTAGCTGGTCTGGGTCAACCAAGATGATCGCATGTAAGTGAGGATGCCAACCTTTGTCGCTAAAGGTGAACTCATAGCTGAATACAGCACCTTCAACCTTACAGAGTTCGTTAAATCCACGGCCTTTTTTAAGCCAGTCTCGGCGGCGTTCATGGTAAGACTTCCAAGATTTAACGAGGTGATCAAAGCGTTCCTGCAAGTCTTCACCGTTAGTAACGGTCAAAGTTAGCAAATAAGGCACTAAACGAGGGTTTTTAGAGGTTATCTCATTAAAACGGTCAAGATATGCAGCCAAACTCTTGGCGCCTCTCCTGATAGCACACAGTGGACATAGAAGATGCTTCATGCAGAATCTCGCTTTTGCAAGGCGGGTTTCCCCAACCGTGTAATAGTTCCGAAAAACTAACCAGTTACCACATGCCTCTAAGCGGCGTTTTAAATAGCCCACTTCATCGATACAAAGATCGACAGGATTACTCAGGTATTGTATATTTAAACCAGTTCGACGTTTTGCCTTACCGTATCTCTCGATGCGTTTTGGTAAATCATCAAACCCAGAGCCTCTCTCAGATAGTTCGCCCGCCAAAGCAACTGAATCTGTTAGGGGCTTCGTTCTTTCTGAAGCCATAGAATTTCCCTTCTTAGTTAACACCATTGTCCCCACTTTGTTTGTATGTATCAAGTATAAAGAGAACAACCCCCAACCAGTGACCGCCCAAAATTGGACAGACCACAGGCTGGGCGCGGCTCACAGTGAATTTTCAATACGCC
>NZ_JBFBIK010000244.1:0-2892 GCF_040685555.1 Sphaerisporangium sp. NPDC088356 | reverse complement strand
CTCGAACAACTGAACCTGATCCTCCAGATTCGGGCACGCCGGATACCCGAAGGAGTACCGGCACCCGGTCACGTTCACCTTCAGCATGTCCTCCAGCGACTCCCGCCCGCCGATCCCCAGCTCCGAACGCACCCGCGCGTGCCAGTACTCCGCCAAAGCCTCGGTCAGCTGCACCGACAACCCATGCAACTCCAGATAATCACGGTAGGCGTCCTTGGCGAACAACTCCGCCGTCGCCTGCGACACCTTGCCCCCCATCGTGACCACCTGCAACGCCACCACATCCACCTCACCCGACTCCTTGGAGCGGAAGAAGTCCGACAGGCACAAATGCCGGTCACGCCGCTGACGCGGGAAGGTGAACCGCGTCCGCTCATCACCCGCCTCATCCAAAATGATCAGACTGTCACCGTCACTGACACACGGGAAATACCCATACACCACCGCCGCCTCCAGCAACCCCTCGGTCTGCATCCGCTCCAGCCACATCCGCAACCGCGGACGCCCCTCGGTCTCCACCAGCTCCTCATACGACGGCCCCTCACCACCACGAGCCGCCTTCAACCCCCACTGCCCCATGAACGTCGCCCGCTCATCCAAAAACGCCGCGTACTCCCCCAGCGAAATCCCCTTCACCACCCGTTCCCCAACAAACGGCGCCACCGGAACCGGATTACCCGCGGCCACATCCGAACGCCCCGGCAACTCAGCCTCAGCAGTACGCACCAACCGGGCACCGGTCTTGACCCTGCGCTCCCGCAACGGCGGCAACGCCGCCCCCGCAACCCCGCGTTTCACCGCCATGAACGCATCCATCAACCGCAAACCCTCAAACGCATCCCGCGCGTACCGCACCTGCCCCTCAAACACATCGGCCAGATCCTGCTCCACATACGCCCGCGTCAACGCCGCCCCGCCCAGCAACACCGGGAACCGCTGCGAAATCCCCCGCGCGTTCATCTCCTCCAGGTTCTCCCGCATGATCACCGTCGACTTCACCAGCAACCCCGACATCCCGATCACATCGGCCTTGGCATCCTCAGCCGCCTCCAAGATCGTCGACACCGGCTGCTTGATCCCGAGATTCACCACCTCATAACCATTGTTCGACAAAATAATGTCCACCAGGTTCTTCCCGATGTCATGCACATCACCCTTGACCGTGGCCAGCACGATCCGCCCCTTGGTCTCCCCCTCCACCCGATCCATATACGGCTCCAGATACGCCACCGCCGTCTTCATCACCTCAGCCGACTGCAACACAAACGGCAACTGCATCTGACCCGAGCCGAACAACTCACCCACGGTCTTCATACCGTCCAGCAGCACCTCATTGATGATCTCCAAAGCAGGACGCCGACCCAGCCCCTCCTCCAGATCGGCCTCCAGCCCCTTCTTCTCCCCATCCACGATCCGCCGCTTCAACCGCTCCCACAACGGCAACCCCAGCAACTCCGCCGCCCGGTCCTGCCGCATCGAAGCCGCATTCACACCCTCATACAGCTCCATGAACCGCTGCAACGGGTCATAACCCTCCCGCCGCCGGTCATACACCATGTCCAGCGCCACCTGACGCTGCTCATCAGGAATCCGCGCCATCGGCAAAATCTTCGACGCGTGCACGATCGCCGAATCCAACCCCGCATTCACACACTCATTCAAAAACACCGAGTTCAACACGATCCGCGCCGCGGGGTTGAGGCCGAAGGAGATGTTCGACAGGCCGAGCGTGGTCTGCACCTCCGGGTACAGGCGCTTGAGCTCGCGGATCGCCTCGATGGTCTCGATGCCGTCGCGGCGGGTCTCCTCCTGCCCGGTGGCGATCGGGAAGGTCAGGCAGTCGACGATGATGTCGCCGACCTTCATGCCCCAGTTGACCGTCAGGTCCTCGATGATGCGGGAGGCGACGCGGACCTTCCAGTCGGCCGTGCGGGCCTGGCCCTCCTCGTCGATCGTCAGGGCCACGACCCCCGCGCCGTGCTCCTTGACCAGCTTCATGATCCGCTGGAAGCGGGAATCGGGGCCGTCGCCGTCCTCGTAGTTCACCGAGTTGACCACGGCGCGGCCACCGAGCATCTCCAGCCCCGCCTCCAGGACGGCGGGCTCGGTGGAGTCCAGCACGATCGGCAGCGTCGACGCCGTGGCGAACCGGAACGCCAGCTCCTTCATGTCCGCCACACCGTCACGGCCCACGTAGTCCACGCACAGGTCGAGCATGTGCGCCCCGTCGCGCGACTGGGCGCGGGCGATGTCGACGCACTCGTCCCACTGCTCGGCCAGCATCGCCTCGCGGAACGCCTTGGAACCGTTGGCGTTGGTGCGCTCGCCGATGGCCAGATAGGAGGTGTCCTGCCGGAACGGCACATGCTGGTACAGCGAAGCGGCGCCGGGCTCGGGGCGCGGGCGCCGCGCGGCGGGGGCCTGGCCTCGCACCCGCTCGACCACCTGCCGCAGGTGCTCGGGGGTGGTGCCACAGCAGCCGCCGACCAGTGAGAGCCCGTAGTCGTGGGTGAAGGTCTGGTGGGCGTTCGCGAGCTCGCCGGGGCCGAGGGGGTAACGGGCCCCGTCGGAGGTGAGCTCGGGCAGACCGGCGTTGGGCATGCAGGACAGCGGCAGGCGGCTGTGCTTGGCCAGGTAGCGAAGGTGCTCGCTCATCTCGGCCGGGCCGGTCGCGCAGTTGAGCCCGATCACGTCGACGCCCAGCGGCTCGATGGCGGTCAGCGCGGCGCCGATCTCCGAGCCGAGCAGCATCGCGCCGTTGGTCTCGATCGTCACCTGCGCGATGATCGGCACGTCACGGCCCGCCGCGTCGATCGCGCGCCGCGCCCCGACGACCGCCGCCTTGACCTGCAACAGGTCCTGGCAGGTCTCGATGATCAGCGCGTCGGCGCC
>NZ_JBFBIK010000243.1:0-3047 GCF_040685555.1 Sphaerisporangium sp. NPDC088356 | reverse complement strand
TCGCCGCGGCGTACGCGAAAGGCTGGGAGCTGGACGCGAAGACGGCCATGACCACGGCCGACCCGGCCTCGGGATGGACGCGAACGGCCGGATGACGCAGGACGGGCGCCGGCTCGTCTCCGGTGAGGGTGACCGGGCGTCGGCCGTGGCGGCGGCTCGTTTCCGGTGAGGGTGACCGGAGGCTATGCGGTGAGCTTGAGGAATTCCTCGACGGTCTCCTTACGTGCGTTGGAGAATCCGCTGAAACCGGGCTCAGTTGCGGGTGGCGAAGTCGAAGGTGGTGACCAGTTCCTCGGCGGTGACGGCGGGGTCGAGGTGGGTGAGGAGCCGGGCGGCGACGGCGTCGATGGTCGCGCGGGAGGGTCACCATGAGCTGCGCGTCGAAGACGCGGAACTCACCGGCCCGGGCGCCCTGCTCGAACAGCTCGGCCAGCAGGTCGAGGGCCCTGTCCTGCGTGCCGTTCAGGGTCGGCGCCGCGTTGACGGCGATCTGCTGGACCGCACGTACGTGGGCGGGATTGGCGGCGGCGGCCGGTCCGCCGGGCCTGGTCAGCCCAGTTTGCCAGGACGGGCGGGCTTCGGGAACGCCGCTCGTACGGCGTGCCGGGTGGCCAGGACGGCGACTCCCGCCAGCAGCAGGCCGACCACTCCTTGGTCGATCTTCATCCACAGTGGGTAGCCGCTGTCGGGCGCCACGCAGATCAGCACGATGCCGATCGTGCCCAGGATCGAGATCGTCCTGATCCGCACGTACGCGGACCCCGTTGGTCCGGGGCAGAATGAGGTGTGGAACCCAGAGCCGGGAATCCGACGACGCGCAGCTCCGCCGCCCTAGCCGTCCTGACGCTGGTGTGGCTGATAGGTACCCCGTACCTCCTCGTGCGGGGGCTCGGTGAAGGAGGGGTGGCCACCGGTGGCCCCTCGAACCACGACGTGTTCGCGCGGTACTTGACCGCCACCGCGTTCGTCATGGTCGGGGCACCCGCGATCGCGGCGTTCATCGCCGGGGCCACCCGGCGGAAGGCCGCCATGTTGTTCTTCGCCATCGCCACGGTGGGTTGCGCGTTGCTCGTCTTCGCCGTCGTCGCCAGCGGCAACCGTGCGGACCCGGCCCAGCCGAGGAGCCCCTTGCCCTCCAATTACTGCGTCGAGCACAGCGGCGGGGACAACGACTGCCCCGGCGGCTGACGCCGGGCCGCGCATCCGGTCGCGGACGCTCGCCGCGATGATCGTGTGGGTGCCTGACGCGCCCGTGGACGCTTATCCGGGTGAACTGCCGGTACTGCCGTCGCCCTGATCCGTCGGCGCCGAAGAGGGACACCGGAAAGCCATGGCGGGAACTCCGGGGTGTGTCAGTATCGTCGGGTGTCGACGGCGCTGCGCGTTCTGGTGATCGTGGCCGGGCTGGGGCCGGCGATGGCCGGGCCGATGCTGGTGGATTCCGGACCGGTGCTGGTGGAGGGTGGCTCGGGCCTGGCGGTGGCCGGGCCGGTGATGGTGGAGGGTGGGGCGGGGATGCTTGAGGGTGGCGGAGTGCTGGACGGGTTCGTGATCGGGTACGTGCCAGGTGGCGCGGGCGCGAGCGCGTCGGATTTCGCGTACGAGCCGGAGGACGGGGTCGGGTTCACCTCGCGGGTCTGGGAGCGGGAGACCGGCGACGATGGGCATGCCGTCGACCTGACGGTCATCATCGTGCGCGCTGACCGCTTCGGCACGCTCGGCGATCTGGGTGACTTCATGTCGGAGTACCACGAGCGCGACCCGGCCTCGTGGACCAAGGTCCAGGTCGGCGCCCATCCCGGTCTGAAGGCCGCCGCTCAGGTGGTCTGGCTGGTGCGGCCGGGTGTCGGCGTCTCCGTCACGATCGACGCCGCCCGGTTCGGCGACGGTGAGCTGACGGTCGTGGCCGAGAGCGTCCGCGAGCAGTGAACGGGTGGGGGCCGAGCCGCCGAAGTGCCGTGCCTGGGAGGGCGGCGCGGCGCTGACGGGGGAACGGTTCGGGCTTGGGTGAGTGATCCGCGCGGAACGGTTTGGGCGTGGGTGAGGGATTCCCGCTGAGCGGGCCCGGTCAGGCCGTGGGGGTCCACTCCTGCTTGAGGATCGCGTAGACGAGTTCGTCGCTCCACTCGCCCTTGAAGATCTCGTGACGAGGATGGCCCCGGCGATCAGGAGCACCGTCGCCGACGACCAGTCGTCCGGCGAGCCGCCGCCGAGGCGGGCGACCACCAGGACGATGACCGTGGCGGACAGGTAGTTGGTCAGCGCCATCCGGCCGAGCGGGGTGAAGACCCGGTGCAGCACCACCCGGAGGGGCGTCCTGAGCAGCAGCAGCACGGCGCACACGTACACCCCCGCCATCAGCAGTCCGGCGAGGCCGAACCAGGTGGTGAAGCGCGCGCCACGGGTACTCAACCCAGGTTTGGAGAATGCCCACAGCCGACGTCGCCCCGCGCGGCGTGCCACCGTAGATGAAACTTTCATCACAGGCCATCCCCGCGTGATGTGACATGTCCTGCAAGAGGGCGTGACAGCCGATCGGCCGGGCGGGGATCCGGGACCAAGACTTGACGGGACCCACGTCGTCGTATTTGCTCCGCCGCACCACCACAAACCGTCCGGCAAAGAAGGTCCGACCTCGGGCGCGAATGTTAGCGCTAACACATACCGAGTGGTCGCCTACGACGCACCACCCGCTGAACTCATCCAAATATGTTAACGTTAACAACTGTGCCCCACTCTCCGATCCCGCCTAGAAGTCCGTACGCATCCCCGGTCCAGCCGAAGAAGGGCACAGGATTCGATGTTCTCCCGACCCGTACTGCGGAATCTCAAAAGGGCATTTCTATCCACAGGCGCGACGCTCGCCCTCATCGCCGGCCTCGTCACCGGCACCGCGGGGACGTCGCAGGCCGCGGGGTCGCTCCCTTGTGACATCTACGCCGCGGGCGGCACGCCGTGTGTGGCGGCGCACAGCACGACCCGTGCCCTGTATGGCTCCTACAACGGCCCGCTGTACCAGGTGCGCCGCTCCTCGGACAACACCACCC
>NZ_JBFBIK010000242.1:0-3117 GCF_040685555.1 Sphaerisporangium sp. NPDC088356 | reverse complement strand
TCCTGACCCACATCAAGCGGCTGAAGGAACCCGAGGAACCGGTCCAGCGGCTGATGGGCGCGGCCGAGGGGCTCGGGCCCAAGCTCGGGCCCATCCTGCTCCAGCTCCCGCCGACCCTGCGGGCGGACCCGGAGCGGCTGGACGCGTGCCTGCGCTGCTTCCCCGGCCACGTGCGCGTGGCGGTCGAGCCCCGGCACCCCTCGTGGTGGACCGACACCGTCCGGGAGGTGCTGGAGTCACACGGCGCGGCGCTGTGCTGGGCCGACGTGCTCAGCAGGCCCGTGACCCCGCTGTGGCGAACCACCGACTGGGGATACCTGCGCCTCCACCAGGGCCGCGCCACACCCTGGCCGTCGTACGGCGAGGCTTCGCTACGGTCGTGGCTGCACCGGATCGGCGACGCCTGGGACCCCGGCCACGAAGTGTACGTCTACTTCAACAACGACCCCGGCGGCGCCGCCGTCCGCAACGCCGTCCGCTTCGCCGAACTGGCACGCGCGGACGGCCTGCCGGTGAGCCGTACCCCGGAGAGCCTCCCCGAGAGCGCGGCCCTGCGGTGACGTTTCGCGACTCCAAAAGCCTTGACCGCAGGCGACACAGCCCCCGATCCACGGCCTGCTCCAGGCCGAATTGACGCTGAGCACCGTCGCCTTCCAAGCAGGTGCTGCATGCCGTCCGGGCTGGCCTCACCGGCAACCCATTCGGACAGGATTCACCCCGTGGTCATTCAGCCTATGATCGCTATCGGATGAATAGCAGCCATGGATGGCCATTTGTTCCTGTGCAGCCTCAGCCACCCATTCCTCCCGCACACTCCCTTACAGGTGGAATATGTATAAAGCGCACAAACTGGCGCTTTTTTCCCGTCATGTCCTGATCTCCATGCTGTCCATCGTGGTAGCCATCGCGATGGTGGTGTGCCTCGCTCCCGCCACGCCGGCGCGAGCGGCCGCCCGGGATGTCACCATCACTCTCAACGCCTCCGACCTCGGCGTGAACCCTGCCGTCCTGCGGGACATCGTCCCGGAGATGCAGGCAGAAATCAGAGAGCACGGCGGACTGGGCGACACGCTCAAGCAGGCGGTCGCGGACAGCCAAAGCCAAGTGAGCACCACCGTCGACACCTCGGTGTGGCCGAATTTCAGCGGCACGGTGGACGTGACCTCCAACGGCGCCGGCCTGGTCCTCACCATCCCGGCCGGGGAGATCACCACCTCCGGCTTCTGGCAGCAGATCGCCGCTACGGCGATCGCCTGGATCGTGGGATACGGGCTCAGGATGCTGTGCATCGCGTCCTTGGTATCCAGCGGGGTGGGCGCCACGATCGTTCCGCTGGTCTGCACCCCCCTCCAAGCCACCATTAGCGGCATCATGGCGGCGCTCGTGACGCACGCGTTCGCGGGAGACCTGGGCTCCCCTGAGGCGACCAGGGACATCATCATCGCCGGGATACTCGGACTGGCCGGGGGCTTCATCTGGGAGAAGTACCTCGCCCCGTGGGCGAAGGCCAATCTCGCCGAAGCCATCAAAAAGGCCGGCATCTGGATCAGGTCCCAGGTGCCCTGGCTCGACTCCTGGTTCGGAGGCGTGGTCGCCACCAGGGTGGAGCAGCTCGGCTTGCAGTTCCAGGAGCTGGAAGACCTCATCGCCGAAGAGACGGCGGCATGGGCTGGGGTTACCTCGAACCTTCAGCGGAATCTGCGGATCATGGCGTTGGGCGACTCGATCACCTACGGTGCGGGCAGTTCGACCGGAGGCGGTTACCGGTCAACTCTCAACGACCTGCTGGGAGAAGACGGAGCCACCGTCACGTTCGTCGGCTCGCAGCACTCGGGCCCGGCGCCCGACGCCCACGAGGGACGCTCCGGCTGGACGATCTCCCAGATCGCCGCCATTACGGACTCGGCGATGGCCACGTATCGGCCCAACGTGGTGCTGCTGCACATCGGCACCAACGACATGAACAGCAACATCGACCCGGACGGTGCACCGGCCAGGCTCGGCGGCCTCATCGACCAGATCTTCCGGGCCGACCCCAATGTGACCCTCCTGGTCTCGACCATCGTCCCGTCCAACTGGTGGGCGACCCAGGCGCGGATCCTGCGGTTCAACGAGGCGATCCAGTTGGAGACAGGGGCGCGGTGGGCCGCCGGCAAGCACGTCTACATGGTCAACATGAGCGCGGTGACGCTCACTGATCTGGCCGACCTCCTGCATCCCAATGACTCCGGCTACCTGAAGATGGCAGGAGCGTTCTACGGCGGCCTTGTGAAGGTGGCGCAGGCCGGCTGGATCGCAGCATCTGGCGGCGGGACCTCGGCTGCCGGCCCCGTCAAGGGCTGGTTCCCCCAGGGCACCATCGCGTCCGGGACCTTCGGCGGAGCTACCAGCCGGGTCATCTACGCCGACATCAACGGCGACGGCAAGGCCGACTACGTGAAGGTCAATGGCGACAGCTCGGTCCAGGCCTGGCTCAACGGCGGCCCCAAGCCCGGCGGCGGCGACTGGTACTGGGTCCCGCAGGGCACCATCGCCGGCGGCGTCGGCGCGCAAGGCAGTCGGGTCCTCTTCGCCCCGCTCTACGGGACCCGGTCCGCCGACTACGTCCTCATGGGCGACCCCAACCAAACCCTCCCTGACCCCCAGGGCAACAACCCGCCTGACCCCCAGGGCAACGACCAGGGCGACAACCCCCCTGACCCCCAGGGCAACAACCCGCCTGACCCCCAGGGCAACTTAGTGAAGTACGACAGCTCCGTTCAGGTCTGGCAGAACGGCGGCCCCAAGGCCGGCGGGGGCGACTGGCACTGGATCCCAGGCGGACAGGTCGCCAGCGGTGTCGGCGTCGACGGCACCCGGATCCAGTTCGCCGACCTCAACGGCGACGGCCGGGCCGACTACCTCGACGTCGACCCCCAAACCGGCTCCACCCGAGCCTGGATCAACTCCGGCTGAAGACACCGCGGACAGCGGACAACCGCTGTCCGGTCCCGCACCCGAGAGCGCTGATCCGCCCGGGCTGGACGACGAGGTCCTCCACCTCGCCGTCCAGCCCCCGCCCCAGTCACAGACAGAGTTTTTGCACCGTTGACGGAGCAAAGCAGGGCGAGTTAGACT
>NZ_JBFBIK010000241.1:0-3163 GCF_040685555.1 Sphaerisporangium sp. NPDC088356 | reverse complement strand
ACCTCCCACAGCACTCCCGCCCACCCGCCCGGAAGGCCACTACGCAGCCACATCCGGGCCCTGTGGGCTTCGGTAGAGGCCTGTACAGCCCTCCATAGCAGGGTCCGCGGCCGCACGGCCGGACAGGTCCCGTGGCCTCCGACACAGGCCTGCGGCTCCGCCGATCCTGCTCAGATGAGCGTAGCCGGAGGGCCGGAGGTAGCCGGAGGGCCGGAGGTTTGTTTCAGGCGGGCACTATCCAGGTGGCCTTGGCGGCGGCGACCAGCGTGCCGTCGGTCTCGTACACGGCGCTCTCGCCGAAGAGCTTGCGCCCTTCGCGTCCCGTGGCGCGGGCCACCACCGAGTACGTGCCGTTCGGGTACACGCGCCGGAAGACCTGAGCCGTTATGCGTCCCAGCAGGCCCGGGCCGCCGGAGCCCGCGTGAGCCCAGCCCGTGGGGCAGTCGAGCGCCGCCCAGACCAGAGCGTCGGGGACCACGCCGTCCTCGTCGGTGACGGTCACCGGCACCCGCCAGCCGGCCGCGATCACATCGGTGCCCTCGACGGGGCCAGGGAAGATCCGCAGGCCGTCGCCCGGGTTCCGCAGGCCGCAGACGAAGCAGCCGGGCACGGGGTGAGGGCCGGTCAGACCGGCGAAGCCGGCCTCGGCCCGGGCGGCCTCGTTGAAGGGGACGAACGGCGGCGGCGTCACGTCCTCGGCGACGGGGATCGCCTCGGCCAGCAACTGGCCACCGTGCGAGAGGGAGGCGGAGTTGGCGACATGGCCGACGGCGAGCTCGGTGTCCAGGGGAATCGGCCTGTGCAGGGTCACCTCCAGCGCGTGCGCGCCGTCCAGCGTGCCCGCGAGGGTCTCGGCGAGCGTCCCCGCGACCCAGCCACCGTTGGCTGTGCCCTCGGGCCCACGGAAACGAGCCGGAACGGTGAGCACGGTACGCAGACCAGCTGAAGTCGTCATGCTGAAGCACCCCCCATGCTGCTCCACATCACGGAGCGACAAACCGTAAATATTGTGAGATACCGTCACATTTTATCCATACGCCCCTACCCTCATGGCATCAGGCTCCGATGACATATCCATTAGCCAGGGGTAACGGCAGCGTGACGCACGCGACAGTGACCGGCGAAGACCACGCGCCGGGCACGCCTCCGCCCCACCGAGAGACCCGGCGCACCGGAACCTCCACCAGGGCGACGAACCTCTCAACCGCCAACCCCCGCCGCCCATTCCCGGGACGGGCACCCGTATTCCGGGCCGGCGATGGCAGTGCGGCCCACCCGTACGGGCGGCCGTGACAACGGAGTGCAAGCCTCCCGGCACCCACGGGACGGAACAAATCCCCTTCCCGCCGGGCGGTGGTACCCGATCAGGTCCGCGCCGCCCACGGCCTAACCGCCGGTCAACCGCCGGTCGAGCGCCTGCCGCCCGGACCGCCGCGGCTGGTTCGCTGGAGGGGCCTCGCCGGTCCTGCCACTGGAGGAGAGACGCGGTTCTGTTCAGGAAGCGGCGGCGCTCGCCGCGGGGGCAGCGCTGACGTTCGCCGGCGCGGTCGTCGGGTGACGACCGGCGGTTGTCGATCGCGCCGGGATTGTTCTTGGACCGTCGTCTGGCCGCAGGTGTCCAGTGGCGCATGACCAGCACAGCACTTGTACTCGTTACGCCGAGCCATCAAGCGTGGGGCTCACACTGGAAGGAAAAGAGACATGCACAGAATTGGCTCGAAACTCGGAACGATGGCCGTGGCCGCCGTCCTGATCTCCGGGGCGCTTCTCACGGGTGCCACCGCGTCCCAGGCGGATGCCCTCGGCTGCAACGGAAACGTCTGCATGTACCTATCCACGCCCCAAAACGGCACGGTTTACGTCCAGGCGTACCCCCAGAGCGGCTCCTTCTACGGAAACTTCGATCTAACGGGCCCCAACGGGTTGTACCGGCACGGCCCCACGCAGTGGTGGTACAACGGCGCGTTCCAGCCGAAGCAGCAGTGGACTGCCATCCCCGCCGTCGTCGGCAAGTACTGCGTCTCGGGCTGGGATAACGGTAAGCGCATCGGGCTACCGTGCGAGAGCATCAAGTAGGCGCCTTGGCGATCTCAGTGGGCCATCTGGCCCGCTTCGGCGAATGAGGGGCCCTGCCGCACCCGCCCGGGCGGGTGCGGCAGGGTACCGGTTCGCGCGAGCTTTGGCCCCACCTCGGCGACGGTCAAGGCTCTTCACCGCCGCCCTCCGAAGGCCCAGTCGTGGACCTCGATGTCGGCGTACAGGTCCGGAGTCAGCACTGCGCGTGCCGTTTCCGGGTCCGGCGCCCGGACCAGTACCGCTGTACCCAGCCAGGTGGTGCCGTCGTCGGACAGCAGCGGCCCATACGCGATCAGCTCGTCCCGGTTGGGCGGTGGGGCAAGGTCGGCAGCCTGCCCCGAGCCGAGGCCCAGCACGAGATATCGGTTGCCACCGTCCCGGCCACCGGGGAAATCCCACATGGTGCGCCCCAGCACGTTGCGCCACCGGCGCAACAGCACGTCCCGGTACACACCGGCCTGGTAGTTGGGCTCGTCGAAGACGAACGCACGCGCAGTGGGGAGATCCGGCAGGTCGACGATGTGTACGCTGCCGGAAGCCGTGTCGCTGTCGCGTTCGAAGGTCGGGCCGCGGGCGATCATCTCTTTCGCGTACCGGTCCATGTAGGACCAGTGCTCTTCCAGGAGCTCGTCGCGCAGCGCCGCGGAGCCAGGCCGATCGCGGTGGTAACAGAAGAACTCCATGCCGAGAGTAGTTACCATCTGCCGCGGCCAACCGCTCCATTTTGGTCATCCGAGCCATCGGCGCGGTGCGGCAGTGGTCCCGGAGTCAGTGAGACGACGTGGGCCCAACGGCTCACCGCCGTCGGGCCCACGCCTCCATGCTGAGAAATCTGCCGCTGACCTGCGCTTACAGCACTGGGAGATAACGGTCCAGCTCGGACTCGGTGACCTGGCGGCGGTATTCGTGCCCTTCGGCGCGCTTGTTGCGCAGGAAGTGATGATCTGCGAGACGACCTGCGAATACCTCGCCATAGCTGCAGAGTTCCGGACTCGCTTTGCGTCGCTACGGCACCCTGAAGCGCCGCGCTCCTGGACCCCCTTCTAGGCCTCATGTAGAGGGTAGAGCGCCCGCCACCGCCGGTGGC
>NZ_JBFBIK010000240.1:0-3272 GCF_040685555.1 Sphaerisporangium sp. NPDC088356 | reverse complement strand
CATCCGGATCGGCGGCCCTTCGGTTTTCCAGGATCTTCCCGGTCGGGGTCGAGGCTGGGCTTCCGATGCGTCTCTTCTGTTCTAACGACTCCGCCGTGCCATCCGGCGACGCCTCTCCCCGCTTTCCGGGTTCTCGTACTTTTCTTGATCCGCCCATTGCCCCCGCCTTTCCGTCGTCCTGCTCGGCACCCGTCCGCGGTCACCTCCGCAGCTGCGGGCCCGTAGGGGCGGTGGTCCGGGGCCCAGTGGATGACCGGGACATAAGGCTCCAGGTCGTATGGCCCGCCGCGTTGTAAGCGGGGAGGAGTGCCGGGGCGGCTACCCTTACGCGGAGATGTTGTGACCGTTCTAGTTGAGTGAGTGATGGCCGAAAGCGACGAGCTGCCCGACGCGCCCGCTGTGGCGCGCGAGGTTTTCACCGGAGAGGCCTGGCCCCGGGCCCAGGCGTTCGCGGAACTGCTGGCTGGCCCCGGCGTGGTGCGGGGGTTGCTCGGGCCGAGGGAGATACCTCGAATCTGGGACCGGCACCTGCTGAACTGCGCGGTGGTGGCGGAAGCGGTGCCCGAGGGCGCCCATCTTGTCGACATCGGCTCCGGCGCGGGGCTTCCGGGCATCGTCCTGGCGATCGTACGGCCCGACGTGCGGGTGACCCTGCTGGAGCCACTTCTCCGCAGGACGACGTTCCTCGGGGAGTGCGTGGAGCAGCTGAAGTTGACCAACGTGGAGGTGGTGCGCGGGCGTGCCGAGGAGTTGGCGGGGAAGCAGGTCTTCGACGTCGCGTCGGCTCGCGCTGTGGCGCCCCTTGACCGCCTCTTGGCGTGGTCTATGCCTCTCCTTCGAAAGGGTGGCCAGCTTCTGGCGATGAAGGGAGAGCGCGCGGCCGAGGAACTGGACGCCGCCGCGCGGCAATTGCGGTCTTATGGGGTTGAGACTGCCGAGCTTGTCACGGTCGGGCGCGGTAAGGTCGATCCGCCCGCGACTCTCGTCCGGGTGGTCGCCGGACACTCGCCAGCTCCGATTGCGCAGGGTACGCGGCGCCGACGGAAGAGGTGACGGTTATGCCGGATGCGGCAGGCGGCCTTGGCTGGCCGGTCAGTCATGTCTCCGCTTCTGGCGGAAGGCCCTCGGGTCTCGGCTGGCCTTCTTCCCCTGCTGCTGCCACGCCGGTTGAAAGGACGACGACCGTGTCACAGCCCCCCCTTAACCCCGGCGATTCGCCGCTGGTCCGAGAGGCGCTCAGCTCAGTGGTTTCACGTGAAACAGCTCCATCCGCTCCCGTGGCCGCCGCTTCCATCGGCTATTCACCACCCATGCAGGAGGGCGACTGGCCCCGCCCTCCGAAACAGCGCATCATCACGATCGCCAACCAGAAAGGCGGCGTCGGGAAGACCACGACGGCCGTGAACCTGGCGGCCGGGCTGTCGATGCACGGCCAGCGGGTGCTCGTGGTCGATCTGGACCCGCAGGGCAACGCGTCGACCGCACTGTCGGTGGAGCACCGGGGTGACATTCCCTCGGTGTACCAGGTGCTGGTCGAGGATCTCGCTCTGGGAGAGATCATCAGCCCGGTTCCCGACATGCCGAACCTCTACTGCGCGCCGGCGACCATCGGCCTGGCCGGCGCCGAGATCGAGCTGGTGTCGCTGGTCGCCAGGGAGGCCAGGCTCAAGCGGGCACTGGAGGCGTTCGACGCGATCGAGCTCGACTACATCATCATCGACTGCCCGCCCTCGCTGGGGCTGCTCACCGTGAACGCGATGGTCGCGGCGGAGGAGGTGCTGATCCCGATCCAGTGCGAGTACTACGCGCTGGAGGGAGTCAGCCAGCTCCTCCAGAACGTCGAGCTCGTCCGCGTGCACCTGAACCAGGCGCTCCGGGTCTCCACGATCCTGCTCACGATGTACGACGGCCGCACGCGGCTGGCCTCGCAGGTGGCCGACGAGGTCCGTACGCACTTCGGCGACACGGTGCTCAGCACGGTGATCCCGCGAAGCGTCCGGGTGTCCGAGGCGCCCAGCTACGGCCAGTCCGTGCTGACCTACGACGCCGGCTCCAGCGGCGCCATGGCGTACATGGAGGCGGCGAGGGAGATCGCCTTCCGCGCCGCGGCGATGGCGGGAAGCTGACCCCGCCCGGCAGCGGTACTCTCCTGGGAGTGTCCCGCGCCGGGTTCGATCGAACGTCAGGATCAATTAGGACGCGGCGGGCAGAGACGGCGCCGAGGGTGGCCGTCTCCCTGCGAGCGGGTTGTCGGCGAGGAGGATTCGTGGCCCAGCAGAGGCGTGGTGGACTGGGGAAGGGACTCGGAGCCCTGATCCCCACCGGGCCGATCGTCGAGGTTCCGGGTGCGACGGGAGCGGTTCCGGAGACCTCACCGGCATCGGACGACGGGCTGAGGCCGGTCGCGGGTGCCTATTTCATGGAGATCCCCCTCAAAGCGATCACCCGCAACCCCCGGCAGCCTCGGGAGATCTTCGACGAGGACGCCCTGCGTGAGCTCGCCGACTCGATCCGCGAGGTGGGGCTGCTCCAGCCCATCGTGGTGCGCTCGGTGGGCGGTGGACGCTACGAGCTCATCATGGGGGAGCGGCGCTGGCGGGCCTCGCAGTTGCTCGATCTCACGGAGATCCCGGCAATCGTCCGGAGCACCCAGGACGACGAGCTGCTCCGGGACGCCCTCATCGAGAACCTCCAGCGGGAACAGCTCAACGCGCTGGAGGAGGCCGCGGCGTACCGGCAGCTCCTGGACGACTTCGGCGCGACCCACGAGCAGCTCGCCCAGCGCGTCGGGCGCTCCCGCTCGCACATCAGCAACACGCTGCGCCTTCTCAACCTCCCCGCCAACGTCCAGCTCAAGGTCGCGGCCGGCACGATCAGCGCGGGCCACGCCAGGGCACTGCTCGGTCTCAGCGACCCTGCGGCGCAGGAGCGTCTCGCCGCCCGCATCTTCGCCGAGGGCCTCTCCGTGCGGACGGTGGAGGAGATCGTGTCGATGGGGGAGGCGACCGCCGCCCCCGCTCCCAAGACGCGCCGTGCCAAGGACGCACCCGAACCCGCGCTCGTGCACCTCGCCACCCGGCTTTCCGATCACTTCGAGACCCGGGTGAAGGTCGACCTCGGCCGGCACAAGGGCCGCATCGTCGTCGAGTTCGCCACCATGGACGACCTTGAGCGCATCATCGGAGCGATGGCCCCCGGCGCGGCCAATTCCATCCGCGCCCTGGACGACTGACGAAGCAATGAGGGGCTGGTCGCTGTTTCACGTGAAACAG
>NZ_JBFBIK010000239.1:0-3299 GCF_040685555.1 Sphaerisporangium sp. NPDC088356 | reverse complement strand
GACCCGTTCAAAGGTCCAAGCTCCGGGGCTTCCATCTCGTTATGTCTTCATCCTACAAGGCCGCTTGACCGGGAGCAAATCGCGTCTTTGTCGACACTTGACTTCCAGCCACCCGAACCCACTAGGATTCAGACCGCCCCGTCTCCAGGGCAACCCTGCTAACTTACCCGATCGAGCGAGCCCTGTCAACTTCCGACTGGCCACTCGAACCAAGGTAGGTCTTTGGGGGTGCAGGAGAGCCTAACACCTCCGGAAGCCGAATGATTCCCGGAGTCTCCGTTCTGATCGAGCGGAGTGCGGCGCCCTGCGAGAAGAACTCTAGCATCGGCGCGACCGTGTCATGAACAACTTGGGTCAGCCCGTGGTTATTCCCAGGTCCCCAACGCCCAAACCTTCCAGTTCGAGCCCTTACGGACCGAAGCGCGAGGAGCCCGCGACCATGGGGGTCACGGGCTCCTGGCAGGGTGTCTCAGCTCGCCGGCAGCGCTGCCAGCTGGGCCTCCAGCCGGGCGATGTCGGCGTCGGCCTGCGCCGCCCTGGCACGGACCTTGACCACGACGTCGTCCGGCGCCTTGGACATGAACTGCTCGTTCGCCAGCTTGGCCGCCGACTGGGCCGCTTCCTTGCGCGCCGAGGCGAGGTCCTTGTCCATGCGCCGCCGCTCTGCGGCCACGTCGATGGCCCCGGCGGTATCGATCTCGACGACGGCGGAGCCCACGGCGAGCCGTGCCGTGGCCGTGAACGACTCCGAGGGGTCCTCCAGCCGCAGCAAGCTCCGTATGGCGGTCTCATGGGCGGCGAGCGCCGTTCTGTCGAGCGTGAGCCTGGCCGCGACCCGCTGGCCGGGCTTCAGCCCCTGGTCCGACCTGAAGCGGCGAACCTCCGTGATGAGCTCCTGCAGGGAAAGGATCTCCCCCTCGGCCGCCCGATCGGCGTACCGCGCGTCGCTGACCGGCCAGGGAGCCACCGTGACGGAAGGGCCCCCGGTCAGCGCCCGCCAGAGCTCCTCGCTGACGAACGGCACAAGCGGGTGGAGCAGCCGGAGCAGCGCGTCGAACACGTGCCCCAGGACCAGGCGCGTGCGGTCGGCCACCTCACCGCCCGACGCGATCTGGATCTTGGCGAGCTCGACGTACCAGTCGCAGACCTCGTCCCACGCGAAGTGGTAAAGCTGATCGGAGATCTTGGCGAACTCGAAGTCCTCGTACCCGGTGTCCACCGCGGCCACGACCGCCTGCAGGCGCGACAGGATCCACCGGTCGGCGACGGTCAGCTCGCCGGGATCGGGCAGCGCGGCCGAGACCGTCGCGCCGTTCATCAGCGCGAACCGGGTGGCGTTCCAGATCTTGTTGCAGAAGTTGCGGGAGCCGGCGGCCCAGTCTTCGCTGATCGCCACATCCGACCCGGGGCCGGCGCCCCGCAGCAGGGTGAAGCGGGTCGCGTCCGCGCCGTACCGGGAGATCCAGTCGAGCGGGTCGACGACGTTCCCGAAGGACTTCGACATCTTCTTGCCGTACTGGTCGCGAACCATGCCGTGGAGCGCGACGGTCTGGAACGGCGGCGTGCCGTCCATGGCGTACAGCCCGAACATCATCATCCGCGCGACCCAGAAGAACAGGATGTCGTACCCCGTCACCAGGACCGTCGTGGGGTAGAAGCGCTCCAGCTCGCGGGTGCGCTCCGGCCAGCCGAGGGTGGAGAAGGGCCACAGGCCCGAGGAGAACCAGGTGTCGAGCACGTCAGGGTCCTGCACGTAGCCGGCGGGAGGCTCCTCATCGGGGCCGACGCACAGCACCTCGCCCTCCGGGCCGTACCAGACCGGGATGCGGTGGCCCCACCACAGCTGGCGGGAGATGCACCAGTCGTGCATGTCGTCGACCCAGTCGAAGTAGCGCTTGGCCAGCTCCGGCGGGTGGATGCGGGTGCGGCCGTCGCGCACGGCGTCGCCCGCGGCCTTCGCCAGCGGCTGCACGTTCACGAACCACTGCAGGGACAGCCTCGGCTCGACCACGGTCTTGCAGCGGGAGCAGTGACCGACGGCGTGGAGGTACGGACGCCGCTCGGCGACCACGCGCCCCTCGGCGCGCAACGCGGCGACCACGGCGGGCCTGGCCTCGAAGCGGTCGAGCCCCTGGAAGGGGCCGTGGGCGGTGATGAGACCGCGCTCGTCCATGATCGCGAGTGACGGCAGCCCGTGGCGCCGGCCGATCTCGAAGTCGTTGGTGTCGTGCGCGGGGGTGACCTTGACCGCGCCGGTGCCGAACGCCGGGTCGACGTGCTCGTCGGCCACGATCGGGATGAGCCGCCCAGTGAGCGGCACCTCCACCGACGTGCCGACCAGGTGGGCATAGCGCTCGTCGGAGGGATGCACGGCGACGGCCGTGTCCCCCAGCATCGTCTCGGCCCGGGTCGTGGCGACGACGATGGACGACTCACCGTCGCCGTAGCGGATCGAGACCAGCTCACCCTCGTCGTCGGTGTGGTCGACCTCGATGTCGGAGAGCGCGGTGAGGCAGCGCGGGCACCAGTTGATGATGCGCTCGGCGCGATAGATCAGGCCGTCGTCGAAGAGCCGCTTGAAGATGGTCTGAACGGCCCTGGAGAGGCCCTCATCCATGGTGAAGCGCTCGCGCGACCAGTCGACGCTGTCGCCGAGCTTCGCCATCTGGCCGAGGATCCGGCCGCCGGACTCTTCCTTCCACTGCCAGACCCGCTCGACGAACGCCTCGCGGCCGAGGTCGTGCCGGGACAGGCCCTCCTTGGCCAGTTCGCGCTCGACGACGTTCTGCGTGGCGATGCCGGCGTGGTCCATGCCGGGGAGCCACAGGGTCTCGAAACCGCGCATGCGGGCCCGCCGGCTGAGGGCGTCCTGGATCGAGTGGTCGAGGGCGTGACCGATGTGGAGGACACCGGTCACGTTGGGCGGCGGCAGGACGATGCTGTGCGGCTCGCGCTCGCTGCCTACGTCCGCAGTGAAGTAGCCCTCCGCCACCCAGCGCTCGTAGCTCTGGGTTTCGACGTCAGCGGGTGCGTACTGGGTTGGCAGCTCAGGCGTTGTCACAGTCACCAATTGTAGGGAGGCCCGCACCTTGCCCGTGTCCTAACCACGGTCTGCCCCTTACCCGATATACGGCCACAGGCCGCCCAAAAACCATATTGGGTATGACTATAAGTACGGCTTCCTCACGCTGAGTGAGCCGGGAGAGCGTATCCGCAGGGCGCGGAGACGTGGGGCCTGGCGCGGTGATGTCCTATATCGCAGTTGTTCCCGCCGGAAAACCGTGATCGCGAGCGGCCGG
>NZ_JBFBIK010000238.1:0-3463 GCF_040685555.1 Sphaerisporangium sp. NPDC088356 | reverse complement strand
CCATCGGCGAGCGACGGCAAAGACCCTAGCAGAACTGAAGAGCTTCGAGTACGTAAAGAGTGTACGAATCCAAGAGTAGATCTCCGTGGGCGCCCAATCATTAAAAAGGCTGTCGGTGGTGCATCCGCGGGGGGGGGGGGCGGGGGGGGTTGCGGGTCCTTGGGTGGGGCGCCCGCGGCTGGCGGTCGGTCGACTCGGACCCCCCGGGCCCGGCCGGGCTCCCCGGCGGGGGCGCCGCACGCCTCCGAGCCGGCCCACCTTTTCGAGGTGAAGGACAAGCCGATCGACCTCAAGGGCAAGCCGGTTGGAGGAGGGCACAACGGGTCGGATCGGATTCGTCGCGGAGACCGAAGTAGCCGCGGCGAGCGGTGCCTAGTGTTCGGTCATTGGTCCGGTATCCGGGCGGCTCTCACCTGTTCATCCTCAACGGCCGCCCGTCCCATCGGGTGGCTACAACGAAAGGATCGTCGAGTGGCTGGAGCGGTGGATCCCGGTCGTTGGCACGCCCGTCTCCAAGGGCTGATCGCCGAATACGAGATTCCGGGCGCGAGCCTGGCCTTCCTGCACGAGGGGGAGGTGCACGAGTTCGCCGCGGGAGTGCTGAACGCCGGCACCAGGGTGGAGGTGACCACCGACTCGCTCTTCCAGATCGGCTCGGTAACCAAGGTGTGGACCGCCACCCAGATCATGATGCTCGTCGAGCGGGGCGAGCTGACGCTCGACACCCCGGTCGCCGAGGTCCTGCCGGAGTTCCGGGTCGCCGACCCGGAGGTGACCAAGACAGTCACGATCAGGCACCTGCTCACGCACACCTCCGGCATCGACGGGGACCTGTTCCTCGACACGGGCCGCGGTGACGACTGCGTGGAGAAGTACGTGCAGGCGTGCGCCGACCTCGCGCAGAACCACCCCCTCGGCGTCACCCAGTCGTACTGCAACTCCGGGTTCATCGTCGCCGGGCGCGTCGTCGAGCGTCTCACCGGCAAGGTCTGGGACGCCGCGCTGCGCGAGCAGATCATCGAGCCGCTCGGCCTCACCCACACCTGGACCCTGCCGGAGGACGTGCTGCGCTTCCGCGCCGCCATGGGCCACATGGACGGCCGGCCCGCCCCCGCGTGGAGCCTCATGCGCTCCTGCGGCCCGGCCGGGCTGATCTGCGCCAGGCCCGCCGACGTCGTGGCGTTCGCCCGCGCGCACCTGGGCACCGGGCTGCTCGCCGATCCCCGGGCGATGTGGGAGCCGCAGGTGGACGTCCCCAACCCGTACGCGATCGGGAAGCAGTGGGGCATCGGCTGGATCCTGAACGAGTGGGAGGGCCGGCTGATCGTCTCCCACGGCGGCAACACCATCGGCCAGGCCGCCATGCTCTGGATGGTCCCCGACAGCGAGACGGTGGTCTGCCTGCTGGCCAACGGCGGGCACACCGCGGCGTTCCAGCAGGCTCTGGCCACGGAGCTCTTCGACGAGCTGCTCGGCCTGGCCGTGCCGCCCGTCCTCGGGCCCCCGGCGGAGCCGTTCGAGACCGACGTCGAGCGGTACGCCGGGGTGTACGAGCGGGCGGGCACCCGGATGACGCTCACGGTCCGCGACGGCGGGCTCTCGCTGTTGGCCGAGGCCACCGGCGCGCTGGCCGGGCTGCAGCCCGATCTGGCGTTCGACCTGGTCCCGGTGGACGACACCACCTTCGTCGGCCGCCCGGAGGGTGAGCCGCAGTGGTTGTCGGCCGTCTTCTACGAGCTCGCCGACGGCTCTCCGTACGTCCACCTCGGCGTGCGCGCCACACCCAAGATCGCCTGAGGTGATACGCGAGGCCACCGGGCTCGGCGTGCCGGGCTTCCCGGTCCGGGCCGGACGGACGGAGGCCGTGGACGTCACGCCCTACACCGGCAGGTACGAGGGCCGGCGATCGCCTATGAGGTGGCCGAGGCGGACGGCGGCCTGGAGATCGTCATGATCCCCGGCGAGTTCATGGCGAAGGCGGGAACCCGCGCACCACCACCCGCTTCGTGCACCACGGCGGTCACTCGTTCATCGCCGCGGAGCCGGAGGAGGGCAGGCACGAGACCGTCACCTTCGTCGTGGAGGACGGCCGCGCGGCCTACATCCACAACGGACGGGCGTTGCGACGTGCGCTCAGCGATTGAGCAGCTTCACCACTGACGTCCATCTATGTCCACTATTGTACGAAAATGAGGGATCAGCCACGCGCCAGCCTGCGGCGCATCCTGGAGGATCTGGGCAGCACCGTGCTGGACGTGGCGGCCTCCCCCGGCGAGCTCGACGCCGAGGTCACCGGCGTGCACATCTACGATCCCCTCGACGAGCTGCACCTGCCCGCCGGGGGCATCCTCCTCGCCGTCGGAGTCGATCGCGCCGAGCACATCTGCGCCCTGCTCGACGCGGCGGGCCCGGCGGCGGGCATCGTCGTCAAGCAGCCCGTGGACGCCGACGACCTCGTCCGCGCGAAGGTCCTCCAGACCGGCGTGGCGGTGCTGGGCCTCACCAGGGCCGCCTCATGGGCGCAGGTCGCCGCGCTGCTGCGCTCCTTGCTGGCCGAGGGAGACCTCTCAGGACCGGGGGAACCCCCGCTCGACGATCTGTTCGCGCTGGCCAACGCCGTGTGCGCGCTGCTGGACGCGCCCGTCACCATCGAGGACCGGTCCTCGCGCGTGCTGGCGTACTCCGGGCGGCAGGACGAGGCCGATCCGGGCAGGGTGGAGACCGTGCTCGGCCGCCAGGTGCCGGAACGGTACCGGCGGATGCTGGAGCAACGCGGATTCTTCCGGCAGCTCTACCAGAGCCGCGAGCCGGTCTACCTCGAACTGGACGACGACAGCATCAACCGTGAGGCGGTGGCCGTGCGGTCGGGGGACGAGATCCTCGGCTCCATCTGGGCCGCGGTGCGGGAACCGCTGAGCGCGCAGCGCCGTCAGGCCCTCGCCGACGCCGCCAACATCGTCGCGCTGCACGTGCTGCGGCAGCGCGCCGGGGCCGACACCCGGCGGCGGCTCCAGGCCGACCTGCTGTCCACCGTGCTCGCGGGCGGCGGGGACGCCGCCGAGGCCGCGGGCAGGCTCGGCGTGGCCAGCGAGCGGCTCTGCGTGCTCGCCGCCCAGCTCAGCGGCGGACCCGACCTCGACGCCGCACGCAGAGAGAGCGACAGGCAGCGGTTCTGCGACGCGCTCGGCCTGCACGTCGGTGCCATCCACCCCAAGTCCGCCGCCGCGATGGTCGGCTCGGTGGCCTATGCCGTGCTGCCGCTGCACGCGGGCGGTGAGGAGGAGGCGCGGGCCGTGCGGATCGCGGAGAGCTTCCTGGCCCGCGTCGGTCCCCGGCACGCGGCCAACATCGGAGTCGGGCGAATGGCGCGCAACCTCGCCGAGGTGGCCAGATCGCGGGCCGACGCCGACCGGGCGCTGCGGGTGCTGCGCGCCCGCGAGGCGTCCGGCGAGGTCGCCGGGTA
>NZ_JBFBIK010000237.1:0-3468 GCF_040685555.1 Sphaerisporangium sp. NPDC088356 | reverse complement strand
GGTGGGGGGGCGCCCCCCCCCCCCGGGGGGCGCCCGGCCCCCGGGCCGCGGCACGCTCGCGCGCTTCCTCCCATCCGGACTTTAACCGTCGGTCCCGGAATCACACCGGGTCAACCGGCCGATGGACTCGGCCGGGTCGCGGACTGTCACCGCCGGTTCGGAATTTCACCGACCCCGGAGCACGCTGCTCTGCCTATCAGTGTGCCATGTCCCGCAAAGCGGGCGTAACCCTCGCGCCACCCCTATTTAACCAAGCGCTTGCTAGGTGGGGTCACCCCGGCCGGGCGGCGGACATCGGGCGCCGCACCCAATTGGGTGCTTGGCGGGTAATAGGGGGATTCCGTCATGACGACGTCATGCTTGTGTCACAGAATCGTGACAATGCAAATTGCGCGCATTCGGTAGTCTGTCCCACGGCATCACCGCAGGTCAATGGGTTTGGGGACACAACCTGATTGACATTGCACAACGAACGGCGAAATCGTGTAAAGGATGAGTCGCGGACATTGACCCACGGGTAATAAATTGCCAAGGTTCCCTCAAGTCACGATTTACTGCGATCGATCTCTGGTGGCACCCGCACAATGACTCTCCCCTCACAGGCCGCGACCGAGGCCGGTTCCGACCCCGTCCCCGCAGCGACGGCCGGCGCGGGCGGCTCCCCCCTGGTGGGCCGCTCCCCCGCCCAGCTCATGTGGCGGCGCTTTCGCCGTGACCGCACCGGGGTGGTGTCCGCCGCGATCGTGGCCTTCTTCTTCCTGGTCGCGATCCTCGCACCGGTGATCGCGTGGCTGTACGGCAAGGACCCGTACACGACCTACGGCCAGAACGCGCCGGGACTGCTCAACGACTACGGCTACCCGATCGCCCCCAACGGAGGCGTCAGCGGCGACTTCTGGTTCGGCCTCGAGCCGGGCCTCGGCCGCGACGTGTTCATGCAGCTCGTGTACGGCATCCGCACCTCGCTGTCCATCGCCGTCGTGGTCACCATCATCACGACGATCATCGGTGTCGTGATGGGCATCTGGGCCGGCTACGTCGGAGGCAAGACCGACTACGTGATCGGCCGGATCATCGACACGCTGCTGGCCTTCCCGTCCCAGCTGTTCCTCATCGTGTTCCTGCCGGTCGTCGAGGCGGCGTTCGTCACCCCGGAGGAGGAGACGCCGATCTGGCTGCGCTACGTCTCCATCTGCGTGGTGCTCACCGTGCTCGGCTGGGCCACGATCTCCCGCCTTCTGCGCTCGCAGGTGCTCTCCCTGCGCGAGCGCGAGTTCATCGAGGCGGCCAGGGTGACCGGGGCCTCCCCGTTCCGGATCATCTTCAAGGAACTGCTGCCCAACCTGTGGACGCCCATCATCATCCAGTCCACCCTCGCGCTGCCGCTGTACGTCGGCGCGGAGGCCGGGCTCGGGTTCCTCGGCGTGGGCATGACCGAGCCGACCCCCGACTGGGGACGCATGTTCCTGGTCGGCTCGAACGTCTACCACCAGGACATCACCTATCTGGTCTTCCCCGGCGTATCCATGGTGATCTTCGTCGTCGCCTTCAACCTGCTCGGAGACTCCCTGAGGGACGCCTTCGACCCCAAGACCCGGCGATAGCCGTCCACCCGCTGACCTGCTGACCAGGACCAGCAAGCACATGATCAGGAAGGTCGATATGACATTCGCACGCAGGAGGACCACCACCGCGGTGGTGATCCTCACGGCCGGGGCCCTCACGCTGGCCGGTTGCGCCAAGGGCGGTGGCGGCGGTCCCGTCGCGTCGGGTGGCGCCGCCGCGACGCCGACCAAGACGCAGGCGGCCGTCAGCACCATCGTCGTCGGCACGGCCGCGGACTCGCAGGGCCCGGCCACCGCGGTCGCGGGCGCCAAGCCGGGCGGCACGGTCAACATGATCGACCGTGACGACTTCTCGCACCTCGACCCGGGCCGCGTCTACCTGAACTACAACGCGACGGCCTCCAAGCTGTTCACCCGGCAGCTGACCGGCTACCGCACCGGCGCCGACGGCATCAAGCTGGTCGGCGACCTCGCCACCGACACCGGCAGCACGACCGACGGCGGCAAGACGTGGAAGTTCACGCTCAAGGACGGCTTGAAGTGGCAGGACGGCACGCCGATCACCTCGGCTGACATCAAGTACAGCGTCGAGCGCCTGTACGCGCCGTTCATCACCGAGGGCCCGACCTACGTCCAGCAGTGGCTGGTCAAGGGCGACTACCGCAAGGCGTACGAGGGGCCGTACAAGGGCAAGTCCCTGGACGCGATCGAGACCCCGGACGACAAGACGGTCGTGTTCAACCTGCAGGCCGCGCACCCCGACTTCAACTTCACGGTCGCCATGACCGGCTACGGAGTGGTGCCCAAGGCGCAGGACACCAAGGAGAAGTACGACAAGAAGCCCTTCTCCTCCGGGCCGTACCAGATCGAGAGCCATGTGACCGACAAGTCCATGGACCTCGTGCGCAACCCGAACTGGGACCCGAAGACCGACCCGATCCGCAACGCCTACCCCGACAAGTGGCACATGGAGTTCGGCGTCCAGGCGCAGAACTCCACCGAGCGCTTCCTCGCGGACTCCGGGCCGGACAAGACGGCGATGACCTTCCACAACGCCATCGCGGCCGAGCGCGTGCAGGAGGTGCTGAACAACGCCGACGCCATGAAGCGCTCCGTTCAGGGCCTGACGCCGTTCACCACCTTCTACAACATCAACACCAAGCGGATCACGAACCTGAAGGTCCGTCAGGCGATCATCAAGGCCTGGCCGTCCAAGCAGCTCCAGCTGATCTCGGGCGGTGAGGTCAACACCGGCAAGATCGCCACCACGGTGATGAGCCCGACGGTCCTCGGCTACGAGTCCTTCGACCTGTACGGCATGCTGGCCAAGCCCACCGGCGACCCCGAGGCCGCCAAGGCGCTGCTGAAGGAGGCCGGCGAGCCGAACCCGACGGTCGTCTACGCCTACAACCAGACGCCGACGCAGGAGAAGATCACCGTCGCCGTCAAGGACGCGCTGACCAAGGCGGGCTTCAACGTCGTGGCCAAGCCGCTCAACGCGGCGACCTTCTACGACGCCATCGGCCCGGTGGACAACAAGTTCGACATCTACTGGGGCGGCTGGGCCGCCGACTGGCCGACCGGCTCGACCGCCATCCAGCCGCTGTTCGACGGCCGGCTGATCGCGGACAACGCGTCCAACTACAGCCACCTCAACGTTCCGGAGATCAACGCCGGGATCGACGCCGCGAACGCCATCACCGACGCGGCCGAGGCGGGCAAGGCCTGGGCCGCGCTCGACAGGAAGATCATGGAGCAGGCCGCCATCGTGCCCGAGTACTACCAGACCTACTTCGGTCTGTACGGCTCCGGGCTCGGCGGCGTGGAGTTCAGCGCGATCGACGGCGAAGATTGTCCAACGCTCTGGCCTCGCCGTGCCGGTCGCCGCTGTCGTCGAAGATGG
>NZ_JBFBIK010000236.1:0-3472 GCF_040685555.1 Sphaerisporangium sp. NPDC088356 | reverse complement strand
GGCATCGCGGTGGCACCGGCCTGCGTCTCGACACTGTCCGCGCTCTCCCAGACAGCCCCACCCAGCACTTCCGGCCGACCGACGCTCAGCCCGCATCCAGCCTGGGCTCGACAAGGTTCTGAACGCTTTGGCGGTGAGCCGGCAATTGCAGGATGGAAGGCAAGCGGACCCGAGGAAGGTCATGACGACAGACGCAGAACTGATAGGCAGGTCGCTGGCCGGGGACAAGGAAGCCTTCGTGGAGGTGGTCCGCCGCCACGAGGGTGCCGTCGGGGCCTACCTCGCGCGGCGGGTGGGGCGCGAGGCGGCCGAGGACCTCCTCGGCGATGTGGGTGGCGGCCTTCGAGTCCCGGAGGGCCTATGACCAGTCGTTCCCCGAAGCGCGGCCGTGGCTGTACGGGGTGGCCCTGAACCGGCTGCGGCATCACTGGCGGTCCCGGCCGGCGGAGGATCTCGTACCCGACGTGACGAGCATGGCGAACGAGTGGGATCCCTGGTCGGCGGTGGACGCCCGCGTGGACACCCAGGCGGTGCTCCGGCCGGCCCTGGACAAGCTCAAGCCAGAGGAACGAGAGGTGCTGACCCTGGTCGCCTGGGAGGACCTGACCGTCGCCGATGCCGCGCGGGCGCTCCGCATGCCGGCCGGGACGGCACGCCGCCTGCTGCACCAGGCCCGGATGGCGCTGCGGAACGCGCCGGAAGTGGCCGCGCTACTGACCGATCTCAACAGTGTGAAGGAAAGCAAGTGATCGTGGACGAGATGGACCTGGTCGGTCGGCTGAAGGATGCCGCGCCCCTGCGGCCCGAGGCGTACGAGCGGGCTCGGGCGACGCTGCTGGACGCGATGGCCGAGTCCGGGCCCGCGCAGGTGCCGGAGATGACCCCGGCGCGGAAAGAGCGATTCTCCCGGGCGGGCAACCGCCGCTTGGGCGTCCTGGGTAAGGCCGGCATCGGCATTGGCGCGCTCGCCGCGGCGGCGGCGGCGGCCATCGTGTTCGTCACCCCGTCGGCGCCCCGGCCCGCGCCGCCGGTCGCGACGATCTCCCAGGCGCGCACCGCCGATATCAAGCTGGTGGCCCTGGTGACCGACATAAAGGCACGTCACGGCTCCCTGCCGGGAGACGCGTCGCTGGTCATCGGGACCCGGACCATCGACAACAGGCCGCCCGACGTCACCTGCAGTCTGTACACCGACAGCGGCGAGTACTACGTGACAGACACCGAGAGCGCCCTCCCAGCGGCGATCGCCGGCCATGACAACCTCGCCGAGGACGTGAACGCCCGTGAGGTGGCGGCGGCGCGCTTCGCGGCGACCGGCGACCTCGGCGCCGCCCGCGAGCAGATGGTCAACGCCACGCCCAACCCGTTCGGCCTCGGGCTCAGCCCCGCCGAGCAGAAGGCGGCATGGGACAAGGCCATGGCCAAGGACCAGCGCGTTTTCCAGGAGAAGGGCATCACTCCGCCGAAGCGGCCCACCGGCAAGGCCCTGGAGAACCTCGTCGACAACCACCTCTGGGCGAACAGCGTCGACGCGCTGGCCCGGGGGGCGGCCAACCCGGACATCCGGGCGGGCGTACTCCGCCTGCTTTCCACCATTCCCGAGGTCACCGTCAAGGATTCGACGACCGACGGCCGGCCCACGCTGACCCTCACGGCGGGACCGGAGCTGTTCCACGGCGACGACGAACAGGCGCTGACGATCGACGCCGAGACCGGGATGCCGATCCGCTCCGAGGTCGGTGCGCCGGGGCGGAAGCCGTCGTCCGTGACCACCTTCAAGATCTCCCGGGTGACGCTGGCCGACGTCCAGGCCGGAAAACTCTGACCGCGGCCTGATGTACGGGCCGTCCTCGCCGGGGCAGGACGGCCCGGACGGTCACGTCACAGGGTGAGAGTCGGACGCCTGCGGATCGGGACATATCCGCTTACGTGGCTCACCATGGGTCCATCAGGAGCACGCACCCTACACGAGGAGACCACGGTGTCGTCCGATAGCAGGGTAGAGGTATTCCGGTCGGCCGGGCCCGGCCAGATCAAGCGGGTGGAGATCCGCATCGTGGGCGGCAACATCAGAATCAACGCCGTCGATACCGACATGGTGACCGTCACGGCGCTCGGTGACGTCGCGACGCTGGGCGCCCGGGCCAGGGTCCAGGGCGACGTCCTGCACATCACCTCGTCATCCGCCCTGCGCTACTTCCTCCAGAAGAGCCGCATCGACCTGGTCCTCGACGTGCCGGAGGACACCGGCGTCTTCGCCAAGGTGTTCGGCGCCGACATCGTCGTCAACGGCGGCACCGGGCCGTTGGAGGTGCGCGGAGTCGCCGGCGCGATCGAGGGCACGACCCACTCAAAGCAGGTCAAGGTGCGCTTCGTCGTCGGCGGCAACGATCTCGTCCAAGCGGCCGGAGACGACCGCTCCTGACCCAGAGGGGACCGGACGGGCCACCGTCCTCGCCGCGGCCGCCTCACTCGCAGCGGGCCGTACGTCTATCGTGCGGGATTTCGGTGTCGCCGTAGTGCCACGCCCACGGCGATGAGGCCGAGCGTGACCGAATATACGGCGCCGCGTTCGAACAGGCCGATGAGGACGCCGGCTTCCGATGAGAGGTCGGCCATGAAGGCCACCAGGGAGACGAGGCCGAGTATCCCGAGCACCACCAGGGCCCTGCCCAGTCCGCGAGGGATCCCGAGGGACTGATACGTCCTGCCGATAAGGATGACGAGTATGTTCCCGCAGATGAATGCCGCGAATGCGCCCAGCCCGTGGTAGGCGGCCGTGCCGTTCTCGAGGGCTTCGCCGGATCCCGGGAACAGCGCCACCAAGGTGACGCCGGCTGCCAGTAGCGCCGCCAGTACGATCGCCGTCCAGCGTCGTCTGCCCGGCATTCCCTTCATCATGGCGACGCCGGCGAACGCGGCGATCCCGAACAGGATGAAGCCGGCATTCATCACCCACGCCAGCGGCGAGTACATGTACTGTCCGAACCCCGTCGAGGGGCCGTGAACCCCGAGGTCGCTGATGAAGTGGTACGTGTAGCTGTAGGGCGGGTCCGTCCACGCCGCGGCGGCGATGAACTCGGCGGCGAAGAAGATGCCTCCGCTGGCCATGAGCGCCACCCCTGCGACACCGCGCTGCGGGTCCGAGGAACGTTCACGTGGCTGGTCGATGTCGTGCAAGGTGTCCTCCTGTGGTGTGAATCGTCCTTGGGGCACGTGCTCTGTTGGCTCCGTCGTTGGTGATGGTGGGTGCTGCATGCGAAGACTGACCCGGGCCGCTCACACCGAGCACACACGGAGCACATGGGAGCTAAGACGGCGCTGACACGGCGCTGACACGTCCGACTTGATTTGGGGTCGTGCGAAGGTGCGCGCGAAGATGGGGCAATGGACGGGGGTGCTCGGCTTCGCGTCACTCTGCTCGGCGCGTTTCAGGTGTCTCGCGGTGACGCCGTCCTGCCCGTTCCGGGCG
>NZ_JBFBIK010000235.1:0-3480 GCF_040685555.1 Sphaerisporangium sp. NPDC088356 | reverse complement strand
ACCGCAACGCGAGCGTGCGGATGCTGGGGTCCTTGTCCTTGACATGCTCGCGGATGCGGTCACTCAGAGGGGTGGGGGACGGATCGGCTGTCACGCCCCATGACGGCATTTGGTTGTCAGCTCCTCGACTTTTTCATCGTGACTGCCTTCATGATGCCCGCTAGATCCTGACGACAGGGAGCAATCCTCTGTAAACCAGTAGCCGTCCTGTCAACAAGATGGATTCCAGAACACCCGCCCACGTCCAGGGAGGTGGTATTTGAGAACATAACCGGTAATCGGCAACCATTGGGACACTAGTCGGCCCAATGGTCACTTTAGCATTATTTGCCCGATTTTCGGACGTGGTCTTGCTCGCGACGGTCCGCGAAGATTGCGGCCCCCAGATACCAGCGCTGCTTGGACCACTCGTCATTCTGCTCGGCCCGGAGCGCGCTTCCCGCAACTGGCGCGGGCGGATGGTGAGCCGCCGTCGACCGCGTTCGGCCGTGACACATTACGCGAACCGGGCATGACCGGGGGGGTACCGGCCTCGAACGTGACCACCATGGCGACACTGACTCCAGGATGCGCCGCGACGCCCTTGCGGGCAAGTGGCCCGCCGGCTCGGCGAGGGTGAACACGGTCCGGTCGTACCGGCCTGGGCGCGCGCCTGCGGTACGGCCGTTGGCGCTGAGATTGATCATGATCTGAGCAGGTGGGCAGAGCCGGCTCGGAGGCGCCCTCGGTCAGGTCCGTTCGCCAGAGACTTCGGTAGTGAGGTCCAGGCGGTGGCGCGTCGGAAGCGCGGCCGAGCGGCTGGAGGGGGTTCAAAGCTGTCTAACCACGGGCTTATCGGCTCGTTCGCGAACCGAGCACTCGGCCGTCTGGCACTGACTGGAGGGGCGCTCGCCAAATTGCGGATCGTAGCCGGTGAGGTGGCTTCGGCGAACTTCCGGAAGGCCGCGAGCAGGCGGCTGCGGTGGTCAGGGCAGCTGCCGGCGATGCGTTCGAGCTTGTCCTCATGGGCCCGACGAGGGGGCCTTCGAGTGCCCGGCTGCTGTCGGGTCGGGGGTCGATACGCCGGACGGCGTTCCAGTCAGGGCGGGGAAGCCGGGGGGGCGGTTGGTCGTCGATGTCGTCGAGAGCGGCGGACTCCTTGCCGGCCCTTCGGCAGATGTGTCACCCGACACTCTCCCCTTGACGGAACGAGTCCATTGTCAGGGGGGGTGGCCACGCCAAAGGGGACCTCAACGGGCGGACCGGGGCAGGCGGCGGGCCGGCCTGCATGACCGGCCACTAGCTGGGCTCGCGGCCGAAAGTCGGCAGCTGGCGGCCCTGCGGCGTTGCACGACCAGCTCTAAGAGGTCCGGATCTACCTACTCGTGAGACGTCCCGGTCTACGTGGACATGGGAGGCGCGCAGGCAATCGGTGCGACGGTGCGGCGCAGGCGTGACACCGCCCTGCGGTCTCATCTGTCAGCAAATTTCGCTGACAGATGAGACCTCAGGAACCGGTTCGAAACCTCCGGGCCTGCCTGTGAGCGCGCCGACCCCGGCGCGATCACCTCGCGCGCATCTGGTCACGGCTTGGCTACCCGACGGGCCCTGCCCTAGGGCATTCGTCGCCGGACCGTCGCCTCACCAGTGCTGGATCAGCCGCAGGCGCCGCAGCCGATGCCGCTACCGATGCCATTGGCGACGATCACGCCGCCGGGCAGGTAACCACTGGGCAGGAAACCGGCGGGCAGGTAACCGGCGGGCACGTAAGGACCGCCCACGTAGCCGCCCCAGTAACCGCCGCCCCAGTAACCGCCGCCCCAGGGACGGCCGCCCCAGTAACCGCCGCCCCAGGGACGGCCCCAACCGCCGCCGCCCCAGTGGCCGCCCCAGTGGCCGCCGCTCGGGCCGCCGCTCGGGCCGCCGCCTCCGGGGTGGCCCCAGTCGCCGCCCTGGTCGGCCTGCGCGACTTTGACTGGGTGGTGCGGAGCGGACGCGTCCGCCGAAGCGGCGACCGGCGCCGCGACGGCGAGAGCGGCACAGGCAGAACTGACCAGAAGTAGCTGGCGAATCATACTTGTATCCTCCTGTCCGAGTGCTGTCACTGATTGTGACTGCTGTCACGCTACCCAGCCGTCGATCATGGTTCTGGGCGCGAGCAGGTCAAGGAATGGCAAGCAGGTGATCGCCACAGGGCACAGCGGGCCAATTCCGGACAGACCGCTGCCGGGGTGCGACGATGTCGCCATTCCGGCTGAACCCTGCCCGATATCGCATCCGATTCGTCGTAGCAGCTGCCCCGGCACGGCACCTCGGGGGCAGACGCGAATCTCGGCCACTTCCCGGCGCAGGGGACGCAACGCCTCTTCCCATGCCGCCCTCTTCCCGCGCCGTATTACTGGCGACATCGAGCGCCTGCCACGTCGCCCCAACTCTCCGCCGCGGCCTAGCCGGTCGACGTCGACCTGGACTCCGCCCGCGAGTTCGCCACCAGGTGGGTGGACCGCCTCGATTACCTCGTCCCCCCCTCTCTGCCTCCTCACAGCCCCGTAATCATCCGCGTTCTGGGCTGGTGACACGTCGGTTAACACCACCCCGCATTCCTCCCGGTAAGGAACTCACCAGCATTGGGTGAACGACCCGCCGAAGGCGAACCCCCAAGGGCTACCTTCAGTCCTCGTTCACATCCGAAAACGCATTCGGGGAGTTTTCATGCGCACTTCAAGCAATATTCGGGGCGTCCTCGCGCTGGCCGCCATCACAGCGGGCGGCGTCTGGCTGGGGATGGGCAGCGCTGCCGCAGCGGTGCCCGGCGGTGACGACCCGCTGACCTCGCAGGAATCGTCGAACACCGCGCCGGTCGTCAGCGACGCGCCGACCACGCCGAGCACCGCCCCGGTGGTCAGCGACGCGCCGACCTCGCCGAGCACCGCCCCGGTCGTCGGCGACGCGCCGGCCTCGCAGGACCCGTCGAGCACCGCGCCCGTGGTCAGCGACCCGCTGACCGAGCTTCAGGTGCCAAGCGTGATCAAGCAGAGCGCCGGCCGCGACCTGATCACCGACATCCAACACATCGGGACGAACGTACCGGACGCCCCTGCCTCCGATGCCGACCCGGCGCCCGGCCTCGACTCCACGCCGGACCTTCCCGGCCTGCCCGTCGACGATCCCCAGACCCCACCCGTCCCCGGTGCGGAGACGGACCCCGTGGCGCCTTCTGCGGTGCCCCCGCAGGAATCGCCGAGCCTCGGGGACGTCGCCGGTGTGGCGCCCGCGGATGCCGCTCACCAGCCCGAGGCCGGGAAGAAGGATGACAAGGCCTCCCTCACCGGGAACGCCACGGAGCCGCAGAAGGATGACGAGGCGGTGAGCGCCGGCCTCGAGAAGGTTCCGTTCGTCGACGCGACGATGCCCAGCATCTCCGTCCTCTGACGCTTCCGCACCTAGAAGATCAGATAGCTACTCGGGCCGTACGGGCCGTGACCGGTGGGGGTCACGGCC
>NZ_JBFBIK010000234.1:0-3587 GCF_040685555.1 Sphaerisporangium sp. NPDC088356 | reverse complement strand
GCCGGAAACCCGGCGGGCGGCCCTAGATCACGGTCGTCGGACGCCCGTCAGACGCCCATCTTCTTCTTGAGGTTCTCGTCCAGGGCCGCCAGGAAGTCCTGGGTGGTCAGCCACTTGGCGTCGCCGCCGACGATCAGGGCGAGGTCCTTGGTCATCTGGCCGGCCTCGACGGTCTCGATGCAGACCTTCTCCAGCGTCTCGGCGAACGCGGTCACCTCGGGCTGGTTGTCGAGCTTGCCGCGGTGGGCGAGGCCCCGCGTCCATGCGAAGATCGAGGCGATCGGGTTGGTGGAGGTCGGGTTGCCCTTCTGGTGCTCGCGGAAGTGGCGCGTGACCGTGCCGTGCGCCGCCTCGGCCTCGACCGTGCGGCCGTCGGGGGACATGAGCACCGAGGTCATCAGGCCGAGCGAGCCGAAGCCCTGGGCGACCGTGTCGGACTGCACGTCACCGTCGTAGTTCTTGCACGCCCAGACGTAGCCGCCCTCCCACTTCATCGAGGCGGCGACCATGTCGTCGATGAGCCGGTGCTCGTAGGTGATGCCGGCGGCCTCGAACTCGGCCTTGAACTCGCTCTCGAAGACCTCGGCGAAGATGTCCTTGAACCGGCCGTCGTAGGTCTTGAGGATCGTGTTCTTGGTCGACAGGTAGACCGGGTAGTTGCGGTCCAGGCCGTACCGCATGGAGGCGCGCGCGAAGTCGCGGATCGACTCGTCCAGGTTGTACATCGCCATGGCGACGCCCCCACCGGGGAAGTCGTAGACGTCGATCTCCATGGGCTCCGAGCCGTCCTTCGGGGTGAAGGTCAGGGTCAGCGTGCCCTCGCCCGGCACCTTGATGTCGGTGGCGCGGTACTGGTCGCCGAAGGCGTGACGGCCGATCACGATCGGCTTGGTCCACCCCGGCACGAGCCTCGGCACGTTCGCCATGATGATCGGCTCGCGGAAGATGACACCGCCGAGGATGTTGCGGATGGTCCCGTTCGGGGACTTCCACATCTTCTTGAGACCGAACTCCTCCACCCGGGCCTCGTCGGGGGTGATGGTGGCGCACTTCACACCGACGCCGTACTGCTTGATGGCGTTGGCGGCGTCGATCGTCACCTGGTCGTCGGTCGCGTCACGGTGCTCGATCCCCAGGTCGTAGTACTTGAGGTCGACGTCGAGGTAGGGCAGGATCAGCTGGTCCTTGATGAACTTCCAGATGATCCGGGTCATCTCGTCGCCGTCGAGTTCGACGACGGGACCCGCTACCTTGATCTTGGGCATGCTTGGGGTTCCCCTTCTAGCAACTTCTCACGACTAGGCTGACCAAACGGTCGTTTTGCGAACGCAATGGCGGGGTGAGGCTACCGGACGAGGCATGAGGGGTTACTGCCTACCCAAGAGCCATTGCAAGGCGACGCTGAGGGCGACCACGGTCATGACGCCGCCGAGCACTCCGTACGTGACGGCGTCGGTGCGCCTGTTACGCACGGCGAGCAGGCTCTCGCGGTCACCGGGCACCAGCAATCGCAGCACGGCGCCGAGGAGCACCGAGCAGGCGACGATCAACGAGCCCGCCCACGCGGGCAGGCCCATCGCGATCGCGCCGAGGCCGACGGCCGCGCCCGCCAGGATCAGCAGGTACGGCCCCCATGCCCTACCGTTCGTCAATCGGTGTCCACTTCTGGTCGCGCTCCCCGATGTACTCACTGTCCGGACGGATCAGCCTGTTGTCGGCGTGCTGCTCGATCACGTGGGCGGTCCAGCCGGACATCCTGCTGACCGAGAAGACCGGGGTGAACAGGTCCGTCGGAATGCCGAGGTAGTGGTAGACCGTCGCGGCGTAGAAGTCGACGTTCGGGTACAGCCCCTTCTCCGCGAAGACGACCTCCTCCATCTCCTTTGACATCCGATAGTAGGTGTCGTCCCCGCTTGCCTCGGCCAACGCGCGCGACATCTTGCGCAGGTGAGTCGCGCGCGGGTCCTCGGTCTTGTAGACCCGGTGGCCGAATCCCATGATCTTCTCGCCGCTCGCGAGCTTGTCCCGTACGGCCTGGGCCACGCCGTCCGAGGGGATGCTCTCCAGGGTCCGCATGACCTGCTCGTTCGCGCCGCCGTGCAGCGGGCCCTTCAGGGTGCCGATCGCGGCCACGATCGCCGAGTGCATGTCCGACAGCGTCGCCGCGCAGACGCGGGCGGCGAAGGTCGAGGCGTTCATCGTGTGGTCGGCGTGGAGCACGAGGCACTCGTCGAAGAAGTCGACCTCGGTCTGCTCCGGCACCCGGCCCGTGATCTGCATCAGGAAGTTCGCCGCGATGCTGAGGGACGGGTCCGCCTCGCGCGCGGTGCCGCCGGTGCGTGCGGCGTGGTAGCGCGCGACGAGGATGGGCTGCTGCGCCGTCAGGCGCGCGGCCTTGCGCCGGTTGGCGCCGGACTCGTTGGAGTCCTTGTCCGCGTCCTCGGCGCCGGCCAGGGAGACCAGGCTGCGTAGCGCCTCCATGGGCGCCTGTTTCTCCGCGATCTCGCCGATGTTGGCTTCGACGAGGGCGCCGAGGGTACGACCTCGGACGAGTTCCGCTCCGTAGTCGGCCAGCTGCTGACGCGTGGGGAGCGTGCCATGCTGAAGCAGGTGCGCGGTCTCTTCGAAGCTCGTGCGGCCGGCTAGATCGTGGATGTCGTAGCCGCGGTAGAAGAGGCGACCGGCTTTGCCGTCGATGTCGCTCAGCGCTGTAGACGCGGCGACGACATCGGCGAGGCCTTTGGTGGGGTTGTCCGCCATGTGTTATTTCCTCCGCTTATCTTCGTCCGAAGTCTACCTGTGAGCAGGTAAAACCGGCCGAGGAGGTCCAGACCAATTTCTGCAGTGATTCTCGTTATGGCAAAGGCGATTCCCCAACCCCTCGTTTGGGTAAGCCGGAGGTGTAGCGGAAGTAACGGCGGGCTACCTGGGGAGGAACTGCCGTGGAGGGGCCGTTCATACGCGTCGAGGACACCGGTGAGGTGGTCCCGTTGCGCCCCGAGATCACGACGATCGGCCGAGGCCGAGGCGTCGACGTCAGGCTGGCTGATCCAAGCGTGTCACGACTGCACGCCGAGTTCATCCGCCGTGGACCCTACCTTTATGTCGTTGACCTGGGCCTGTCCCGCAACGGCACACGGGTGAACGGCAGGCCGATCGCCCGGAGGGTGCTCGACGACGGCGACGTCGTCTCCTTCGGAGCGGCTCGCTGTCGGGTCGGCGGGGTGCCAAGGGAGGATTTCGCCCCGGAAGTCGAGTTGCGCCGCGCGGCGGCGCCCGAACTGACCAGGCGAGAGGTCGACGTGCTGACCTCCCTGTGCCGGCCGGCGCTGTCCGACGAGGCGTTCGTCGCGCCCGCGACGGCGCGCGAGATAGCCGACGACCTGGTGGTGACGGAGGCGGCCGTCAAGCAGCACCTGTTAAGGCTCTACCAGAAGTTCCGCATCCCGGAGGGCATCAACCGGCGCACAAGGCTGGCCAACGAGGTCGTCGCCCTCGGCCTGGTCCGCCCCACACCGGTGGTCCCCCCGCATCCCTCCCAAGTGCTTTCGGCTTCTACGCCGACCCTACTCGTGGTGCCGTCGTGG
>NZ_JBFBIK010000233.1:0-3732 GCF_040685555.1 Sphaerisporangium sp. NPDC088356 | reverse complement strand
CCACATCCGGGTAGCCGTCCAGGCCCGCCACCGGCTCACCCAGGAAGACCCACCGCGAGCCGCCGACGGGCGCGACGGCGAGATCCATCCAGTCGACACCATGAGGCACCGGGCCGGTGGAGGCCGACGCCTGGGTCACGACGGCCCGTGCCCGCAGCGAGTCCATCGAGAAGACCGGCCGGCCGGAGACGTCGGCGGCCTCGACGGCCCACCCGTCGCCCTCGACCTCGGTCAGGCGGACCCGCAGCACCCGGGCACCGGCAGCCCGCAGCCGCACACCACGGAACTCGAACGGCAACCGCAGCCCGTCGACCCCATCGGCGATCAGCAACGGATGGAACACCGCATCCAGCAACCCCGGATGCAACCCGAACCCCGCCACCTCCACCTCATCGTCCAGCGACACCTCGGCGAACAACTCACCACCCCGCCGCCAAACCCCCCGCACCCCCTGAAACACCGGGCCATACTCATAACCAAGATCAGCCAACCGCTCGTACCCACCATCGAGCGCCACCACCGACGCACCCACCGGCGGCCACACCCCCGCCCAGTCACACACACCGGCCGTACCACCGACCGCGTCCACGGTCAGCACGGCCGACGCGTGCCGCACCCACGCGGTGCCATCGGCGTCGTCCGTTCGTGAGAACACGGCCAGGTCGCGGCGGTCCCCGGCGTCCGGCCTGCCGATGGTGATCTGGATGCTCACGGCGCCGCTCCGCGGGAGGACGAGCGGAGCCTCAAGGACCAGCTCTTCGAGGTACTCGCAGCCCGCGATGGTCCCGCCTTCGAGGGCCAGCTCGGCGAACGCGGCGCCGGGAAGCAGGACGCCACCGCTCACGGCATGGTCGGCGAGCCACGGCATGTCCGCCAGGGACAGCCGCCCGGTGAGCAGGAAGCCGTCGTCGGCCACCGGTACGACGGCGTCGAGCAGCGGGTGCCGCGAGCCGCCGATCCCGGCGACGGTCACGCGACCGGCGCGCTCGGTGGTGCCGAGCCAGTACCTGTGCCGCTCGAACGCGTAGGTGGGCAGGTCGACGTGCCGGTACGGCGCGGGCGCGAGCGCGGCCGTCCAGTCGACCTCGGCGCCGAGCACGTAGGCCTGGGCCAGGGCGGCGAGGAACCGGCGCCAGTCACCGGAACCACGGCGAAGCGACCCGCAGACTCCGGCGGTGATCCCCGCGGCCTCGCAGATGTCCTCGACATCCGATCCCAGCACCGGATGCGGGCTCACCTCGACGAACAGCGGGGCGTCGTACTCGGCGAACGCCCCGACGGCCTGCTCGAATCGCACGGCGTTGCGCAGGTTGTCGTACCAGTAGCCGGTGGTGAGTTCCTCCGGGTCGATGAACCTGCCGGTCAGCGAGGAGCAGAAGGCGACCTCGGTGGCCCGTGGTGTCACCCCGTCCAGCGCCGCCAGCAGTTCCTCGCGGAGCGCCTCGATGTGCGGGGTGTGCGAGGCGTAGTCCACCGCGATCCGCCGGGTCCGCACCGTGCCGCCGCAGGCCGCGGCGAACTCCTCCAGCGCGTCGAGATCACCGGCCACCACCGCGCTCGCCGGTCCGCTGTGGACCGCCACCCACAACCGGTCCGACCACGGCTCCAGCCGCTCCCACACCCGCACGGCAGGCAGCGACACCGCGAGCATGCCACCGCTCCCGCCGAGCTTCACCAGCGCCTGGCTGCGCAACGCGACGACCCTCGCCGCGTCCTCCAAGCCCAGCGATCCCGCGACGCACGCGGCGGTGATCTCCCCCTGTGAATGGCCCACGACGGCCACCGGGTTCACCCCCAGCGACCGCCACAGCTCCGCCAGCGACACCATCACCGCGAACAGCACCGGCTGGATGACATCGGAGCCTTCCAGCGCAGGCGCCCCCTCCCTGCCGCGGAGCACACCCTCCACCGACCAGCCGGTGTATCGCGCGAGCGCCTCATCGCACCGCCGCATATGGGTACTGAAAACGTCACTGTGGTCCAGCAGGTCGACGGCCATACCGGCCCACTGCGACCCCTGCCCGGGGAACACGAACACCGGCTTGACGTCGGGGGCCGCCAGCCCGCTGACCGCCGCGGCGTGCGGCAGGCCGTCCGCCAGCGCCGCCAGGCCCGCGACCAGCTCCTCCCGGTCCTCGGCCACCACCACCGCGCGGTGGGCGAACCCCGGCCGCCGCGACAGCACCTGCCCCGCCGCCACCAGGTCACCCGGCTCCGCGCCCGCCGCGTACGTACGCAGCCGGTCCGCCTGAGCGCGCAACGACGCCTCGGACTTCGCCGACAGCACCCACACCAAGCGGCCATCGGGCTCCGCCGGAACCGGGACGGCCTCCGGCACGCCTTCCAAGATCACATGCGCGTTCGTCCCGCTGACCCCGAAGCCGGACACCGCCACCCGCGACGGACGGTCGCCCGGCAGCTCCACCGGCTCGGTGAGCAGCCGGACCTCGCCCGCCGACCAGTCGACGTGCGGAGTCGGCTCCTCCACGTGCAGGGTCGGCGGCAACGTCCGGTGCTCAAGCGCCTTGACCATCTTGATCACACCGGCGACGCCGGCGGCGGCCTGGGTGTGGCCGATGTTCGACTTCACCGAGCCGAGCCACAGAGGACGGCCGGCGGGACGGTTGCGCCCGTAGGTGGCGAGCAGCGCCTGGGCCTCGATGGGGTCGCCGAGCCTGGTGCCGGTGCCGTGCGCCTCGACGGCGTCCACGTCCCTGGTGTCCAGGCGGGCGTCGGCCAGCGCCTGCCGCACCACACGCTCCTGGGCCGGGCCGTTCGGGGCAGTGAGCCCGTTGCTGGCACCGTCCTGGTTGACCGCCGATCCGCGGACCACGGCCAGGATCCGGCGGCCGTTGCGCTGGGCGTCCGACAGCCGCTCCAGCGCCAGCACGCCCACGCCCTCGGCCCACGCCGCGCCGTCCGCCGTGGAGGAGAACGACTTGCACCGCCCGTCGGGGGCCAGCGCACGCTGCCGCGAGAACTCCACGAACGGTTCGGGGGCGGCCATCACCGTCACGCCGCCGGCCAGCGCCAGCGAGCACTCCCCGCGCCGCAGTGCCTGCACGGCCAGATGGATGGCCACCAAGGAGGACGAGCACGCGGTGTCGACGGAGATCGACGGGCCTTCCAGCCCGAAGGTGTACGACACCCGCCCCGACAGCACGCTCGACGCGCTCAACGTGAACAGGGAGCCTTGGACGGACTCCGGGGATACGCCCAGGAACCGGCTGGCGTAGTGGTCGTACATGTTGCCCATGTAGACGCCGGTCAGGCTTCCGCGCAGGGTCGCCGGGTCGATGCCGGCCCGCTCGAACGCCTCCCAGGTGGACTCCAGCACGAGGCGGTGCTGCGGATCGGTGGCGAGAGCGCCACGCGGGCTCATCCCGAAGAACTCCGCGTCGAAGTCCCCCGCGTCATAAAGGAACCCGCCATGCCGGGTGTACGACTTGCCCCACGCCTCGGGATCGGGGTCGTACAGCCCCTCGACATCCCAGCCACGGTCGACCGGAAAATCCCCGATCGCATCCCCACCCGAAACCACCAGATCCCACAGATCCTCGGGACTGGCCACACCACCCGGGTAGCGACACGCCATCCCGATGATGGCGATCGGCTCATGACGCCGATCCTCGGCCTCAGCGAGCCGCTGCCGGGTCTCGGTGAGTTCGACGGTCGCACGCTTGAGGTAGTCGCGGAGTTTGTCCTCGGTCCCCATCGGTCGAGCCTTTCCAG
>NZ_JBFBIK010000232.1:0-3775 GCF_040685555.1 Sphaerisporangium sp. NPDC088356 | reverse complement strand
CACCGGTGACCAGAAGCTGATCCGGCAAGTCAAGGACGATATGCGTGACTGGACCCTGAGCAAGATCGCGTGGGTCACCGGCCGGGGATTCGCCAGCGAACGCAACCGCCGCTACCTCCGCCAGGGAGATAGCGCCTACATCGTCGGAGAGAAACTCCGCTGCGGCAGCCCGGAGGTGAAGGCCGCCCTGTCCCGGCAGGGCCGCTACGGCGAGATCGCCGGGAACATGCGGGTCAAGCAGGTGCGGATCTCCGACACCGAACGGTTCGCGATCTGCCACAACCCCGAAGCCGCCGAACGCGACCAGCACATACGCGAACAACTCCTTGCCCAGCTCACCGCCCTCATCGAGAACACCGACCAGCTCAGCGAGTTCAAGCGCGGTGAGCTCCGCGGGCGGATCGCCGACAAGCCCGGCCTCAACCGCTACCTCCGCACCACCCCCGGCCGGCAAGCTCCACGTCGACACCGCCAAGATCAAGGCCGAGGAGAATCTCGACGGCAAGTACCTGCTGCGGTGCTCCGACCCGCATCTGTCGGCCGAGGACATCGCCCTCGGTTACAAGCAGTTCCTCGAAGTCGAGCGGGGCTGGCGGGACATGAAACAGATCATCGACCTGCCATCGTGGGTGCGGACGGTACGGCGGATGAACATCAGCCCGCCGGACACGCAAAGTTCGTAGACCGTCGGTCGACACTCACACGTATGGCGGCGAACACGGACTCGAACGCAACGCGCCGACGGCTTTCTCCACGTGACCTTTTTGCACCTTGCCTGCGGCGGCGAAGCATGAAGACCGTGAAACGGTCCCAGCAGCTCCGTCCCGTTCCATGTGGACGTCTCCCGCAACGAGGCGAGAGCCGTTGGGTGCGAGAGCATCACATGTCACTCCTTGAGGACGCCCCGTATCAAGAGGCGGCGGCCATTCATTCGGGCTGGTCGGAGGGCTGTTGAAGTACAGCTTCGAGCGCGGCGAGCAGGAGAAGTGACACACGATGGGTCACCGTGTGTTCCCGGACGAGCACCTCATGGCCACACCAGGATTTCTCGTGACGACAAGCTCCAGGCCGCGAGAGGGCCCAGAAGCGGCGTCAGACGCGACGGACTTACGAGTAGGCCCACGCGCGTAGGACTCGCGGTGTCTGCGAGTGCGGTCACCGGCCGGTAAGGCCGTCCAAGGCTTGATCCCAGGGGAAAATGTCGAGGTAGCGACTGCCGGTTCCCGGCTCGTGCAGCGGATACACCTCCGGGCCGAACAGCACGTCGACCCCAAAAGATCGGAGCTTGTCGATGTGTTCCAGGAACGCCGGATGGGCGGCATGAGCTCTGTTCGTGAACGGCAGCGCGACGGTCGGAAGCCGCTTGCCGATGGCCTCGACCAGGATGCCGAGCACGAGGGTGTCGCAGATGGCCAGCGCCCATTTGCTGATGGTGTTGACCGTGGCCGGCGCCACGATGACGGCGTCGGGAGGGGGCAGCACGTCGGGCTCGCCGGGGTTCTTGTACTCGCTGCGTACCGGATATCCCGTCAGGCGCTCCAGCGCGTCGATGTCAACGAAGCGCCGCCCCATGGGGGTGGTCAGGAGGCATACCTCCCAGCCTCTCCCCTGCGCCGCCACGATCAGCTTACTCACCTCGCGCGCCGGAGGCGCTCCGCACGCGATGACGTACAACACGCCCCGGTTCATGCCCGCACTCCGGCACGGCCCGCCAGCCGTACGAGGTCGGATGGAGCCACCCCCTGAACGCGGCGCAACAAATCGGTGATGACGCCTTGAGCGAGGGGACGGCAGCGCACCTCGAGGGAGGCGACGCTCTCAGCCTCCAGTAGAGTCCTGAGCGCCTCATCCCGTCGACCCCACTGGCTGTACCCGCGTGCCACATCGACGAGGAACGCGGCACGGCGCTCGCGGCGCATCTGGCCGAGTAGGGCCGGATCAATCGCACCGGCGGCCTCAACGGCCAGACCACCTTCACCGAGCACGACCAACGCGGCGACCTCATGGGCCGTGACATTGGCTGGCCCGAACGCAAGCCAATAGTGGTTGCTGCCCACCGCCACGAACTGGGCCGCCTGCCGGGCCTCTGCGATCAGGTCTCGCACCTCGGAGTGTCTCCCCATTGACGCGGCGGCCATCGCCCCCTGCAGCAGCACGTGTCCGTATAACGCACGCCGCTCCTCGCTCTCCAGTTCCACGCTGAGCCGGTTCGCCAGGTTGGCGAGCATGTCCAGTGCCGCACCCGACCGCCCCATGGACAGCAGAGCGTTGGCGATCCGGAACCCGGCAGCGGCCAGCAGCGACAGATCCCCCATGTGGCGCGCGGCCGTCATGCTCCTGTCCCCCGCCAGCCAGGCCAGCGCAGGCTCCCCCAGCTTTCGCAGCGTGCTGGCCGTGATCTGGTACACCTCGGCGAGCAACCGAGCCGATTCCTCCGTACCGAGCGCGCCATGCGTGGTCTGCGCGTTGACGATGCTCTCTGGAAGCACCTGGCTGATGACGTCGTAGTCCGCGACCTCGAAGGCGCTCCACGCATAGGCCACCTGGCGGCGGAGTCGGGCAAGGTCCCTGGGCCCGTCGTCAAAGGGGTAGCGCTCCATCGCGTCTCGGATCTGCTCGACCTGCGCATCGTCGATGCACAGCGTTGTGCCGCGAGTGGGTTCATCACCGGCCAGGGTCTGCAGATCGACGGTCAGCGCTTCACACAGGGAGTCCAGGACGGAGAGCCGGTCCGCACTACGAGCCCCGGACTCCACCTTGCGCAGCCAGCTGACCGAGCGGCCCAGCCGGTCCGCGAGGATCTGCTGGGTCAGGCCACGCCGGCGTCGCCAGTAGGCGATCCGGCGGCCCAGTTCCCGATCGTTCATCGCAGCACCTCAACCGTCCCGCGCTTGAAGCTCCCAGGACCAGCATCACCAATGGCACCGATCCGTGGGTAGCCCCCGCACCAGACCAATCGATCTCCGCCAGCCCGGCACAGCCGTTCATGCGCTAGCTGATCATCGCTTGGCGTTGGTCCGAGCTCTGACGCGATACAGCTTCGAGCACGGTGACCAGGAGAAGTGACACATGGTGTGTCACCGCGTCTTCCCGACAAGGACCATGGCCAGCACCGGGATGCCCTGTGCCATTCAGTCCGTACGCTGGCGCCCGTGGTGGTTTCTGTGGTGTTCGACGTAGGCGAGACGTTGCTGGACGACTCACGGGAGTTCGGCGCGTGGGCCGACTGGATCGCAGTCCCCCGGCACACCTTCTCGGCGGTGCTCGGTGGGGTCACGGCTCAGGGACGTGACAACGCCGAGACCTTCCAGTACTTCCGGCCCGGCTTCGACCTCGTCGCGGAACGGCGCCTACGGGAGGAGGCCGGCCTCGGTGAACGCATCGAGGAAAGCGACCTGTACCCGGACGTACGCCCCGCGCTGGCGGCACTCCGGGAGAGCGGCCTGTGGGTGGGCATCGCCGGCAACCAGACGACACGCGCCGCCGAACTGCTGCGCAGCCTCCGGCTGCCAGCGGAGCAGATCGCCACATCCGGTGAGTGGGGGTCGCCAAGCCCGACCCCCAGTTCTTCAATCACGTCATCGCGATGGCTCCCGGCAAGCCCGACGAGATCGTGTACGTAGGCGACCACCGGGACAACGACATCCTTCCCGCCAAGGCCGCAGGACTGCGTACAGCTTTGATCCGCCGCGGGCCCTGGGGGCACCTCTGGGCAGATGACCCTCCCTGCCAAAATGGACAGAGGTAGCAAACAGGCATAAAACTCTGTGCTGAG
>NZ_JBFBIK010000231.1:0-3806 GCF_040685555.1 Sphaerisporangium sp. NPDC088356 | reverse complement strand
CGCGGTCTACGAGGACTACGACAGCGACTACGCGTTCGTCACGGTCTACAACGGCATCAACTACGCCGGTGAGAAGGAAGTCTCGAAGTCGACCTTCGACAAGTGGGAAGGCCAGAAGTACGCCAAGGACGAGAAGATCTCCAAGGAGGACTTCGTCAAGGGCTACGAGAAGTACGGCGAGGCTGGCCCCTACTGGAAGAAGACCGTCGACACCAACGCCGAGACGGTCGCCAAGCCGGCTGACGCCGAGAAGAACATCGAGAAGTACATCTCCGAGGGCATCAACGGCGTCAAGCTGACCGGTGTCGAGGTCACCAAGTCGGCGTACGACGCGGCCCCCACCGGCCTGGACAACGGCGCCAAGTTCGAGCGCCTGAGCAACAAGGTCGCCATCAGCCAGGAAGAGTACAAGAACCTGGTGGCCCAGAAGGGCGACGGCAAGTTCCTCGGCGAGCTCACGGTCACCAAGGACACCGCCGGCACCGAGACCGCGTGGTTCAAGCAGCAGTTCTTCGTGAAGAAGTGGGTCAAGAGCGGCACGGTCGAGGAGTACTACCTCACCCACTACTTCATCGAGTACTTCAAGGACGCGGGTCGTCTCGGCGACAACGTCGGTGGCCAGGGCTTCACCTGGAACCAGAAGGTCGGCCAGCCGGTCTACATCTTCGGCTACCCCGCGGCCGCGCACCCCGACGGTGACAAGCCGTTCACCGGTGTCACGCCGAAGTGGTGCTACGGCAAGACCTTCGCCGCCAAGCCCGCCGCCGCGTTCAAGGCGGAGGCCCAGATCGGCCTGAAGTGCTCCATGACGGCCGGTTCCTCCGGTGCGCCGTGGATCCTGAAGTACAGCAGCACGAAGCGCCTCGGCTACATCAATGGTGTCACCAGCCTCATCGGCGACGCCGACTCGAACGGCCGGATCGACTTCAGCACCTCGCCGTACTTCGACGCCGAGACCTACTCGATCTACAAGTCGGCCTCGAACCTCTGGTCCGGCAAGATCGTCGGCGCCGATGGTGCGCTCGTCACCAAGGCCTGACGTTCAGACCAGCTAGAGCACAGCAACACCCAGCAAGGCCCGGCACGTGTGCCGGGCCTTGCGCCTTTTGGGGACAGCTCGACTGCGAGTGATATACGTCACATCGCAGCACAGGAAAGGCATGCTTTCCATCCCGCGTGCGAGAGGTCCGTTGGACCGTTTCCACCTGTGCGTGGCCGGACGGCGGCCCTCTTCGCAGGTATCCCCCGATAGGCCGTACGGCCGACGCGCCATTGAGCCTTGCGACCCATTCCTCATGATCAGACCGATAGGTTCGTACTGTCCCTTTTGGGACGAGTGGGGCAGGAGTCACCTCCTGCGGCAGAACAAGGAGTCTCATTGAACACCCGAGTCAAGCGCCTCATGCTCCCTCTGGGTGGCGTCGCCGTCGCCACCGGCATGATCGCGGCATCTCTCACCACCGCTGCGACCGCCACCGCGGCCGCGCCGGCCTCGGACGGCCTGTCCACCACCAAGGCCGCCGCCATGGACACCGTCAAGTTCTGGACGGCGAGCGACGGCAAGTCGCTCAAGGCCGCCACCAAGTTCACCTCCGACGCCGCCGTCAAGGGCAAGATCAAGCTCGGTGGCGGCGACGCCGCTCCCGACGGCAAGACCGGCGTCGTCCCGCCCATCGGGCAGGAGAAGATCACCCCCACCACGGTGAAGAACGTCAACCTGCCGAAGACCATCGGCAAGGTGTTCTTCCGTCTCGGCGGCAAGACGTACTGGTGCTCCGGCTCGTCGATCCAGGGCAAGTACCGCAACCTGGTCGCGACCGCGGGTCACTGCGTCTACGACACTGACGCCAACCGCGACACCCTCGACCGCTGGGTCTTCATCCCCGGTTACTACCAGGGCAAGGCTCCGTGGGGCATCTACGTCGGCAAGTCGGCGTACACGCACTTCGACTTCGCCAACTACGAGGACTTCGACAGCGACTACGCCTTCGTCACCGTGTACAACGGTGTCGAGGCGCGGACCTGGAAGGACCTCGGCCGTCTGGGCGACAACGTCGGCGGCCAGGGCTTCGCGTGGAACCAGAAGATCGGCCAGCCGGTCTACGCCTTCGGCTACCCCGCCGGCCCGCACCCCGACGGCGACATGCCGTACACCGGCCAGACGCCGAAGTACTGCTACGGCAAGACCTCCGCCGCCGGCCCCGTTTCCGGGTTCAAGGCCGAGGCCCAGATCGCTCTCAAGTGCTCCATGACCGCCGGCGCCTCGGGCGGCCCCTGGATCGCGCAGTACAGCAGCACCAAGCGTCTCGGCTACATCAACGGCGTGACGAGCCTGGTCGGCGACACCGACGCCAACGGCCGCTTCGACTTCGCCACCTCGCCGTACTTCGACAGCGAGACCTACTCGATCTACTCCGCGGCCTCCAACCTCGGGTCCGGCAAGATCGGTAAGTGAACCACCTGAGCACGATGTGACGGGGCCCGGCTTCGGCCGGGCCCCTCGCACTTTCAACCTCACCTCATGGTGAGGTTCCCCTATCGTTAAATCCCGGTGAATGCCCATATGTCCGTTTATGGGGCGCGGAAATATGGAGCAGGTAAAGAAATCGCATAGGCTCGAAGACATCCCCTTTGGGACGCATGAGACATAAGTGATGTTTCATGTCAGAACAAGAGGAGTTACATGAATAACCGAGCAAAGCACCTCATCCTCCCCCTCGGGGCCGCCGTCACCGCCACCGGAATGATCGGCGCCGCCCTCACCTCGTCCGCTGCGGCCTCGGCCAAGCCACAGCCGACGAACGTCTCTCTCGCCTCCAGCAAGTCCAAGGCGAACGACACCGCGAAGTTCTGGAGCGCGAGCGGCGGAAAGCAGCTCAAGGCCGCGACTCGCTACTCCAACGACGACTCGGTCAAGGGCAAGGTCAAGTTCGGCGGGAGCGACGCCGCCCCCGACGGCAAGACCGGCTCCGTCCCGCCCATCGGGCAAGAGAAGATCACCCCCACCAAGGTGAAGAACGTCAACCTGCCCAAGACCATCGGCAAGGTGTTCTTCCGCGTCCACGGCAAGCCGTACTGGTGTTCCGCGTCGTCGGTCCAGTCGAAGTACCACAACCTCGTGGCGACCGCCGGTCACTGCGTCTACGACACCGACCGCAACCGCGACACCCTCGACCACTGGGTCTTCATCCCGGGTTACTACCAGGGCAAGGCTCCGTGGGGCATCTACGTCGGCAAGTCGGCGTACACGCACTACGACTTCTCGGTCTACGAGGACTACGACAGCGACTACGCGTTCGTCACGGTCTACAACGGCATCAACGTGGGCACCTGGAAGGACGCCGGTCGCCTCGGTGACAACGTCGGCGGCCAGGGCTTCGCGTGGAACCAGAAGATCGGCCAGCCGGTCTACGCCTTCGGCTACCCCGCCGGCCCGCACCCCGACGGCGACAGGCCGTACACCGGCCAGACGCCGAAGTACTGCTACGGCACGACCAAGCCGGCCGGTGTCACGGCCGCCTACAAGGCCGAGGCCCAGATCGCCATCAAGTGCTCCATGACCGGCGGCTCCGCCGGTGGTCCGTGGATCGCCAAGTACAGCAGCACGAAGCGTCTCGGGTACGTCAACGGTGTCACCAGCCTCATCGGCGACTCCGACGGCAACGGCCGGTACGACTTCAGCACCTCGCCGTACTTCGACAGCGAGACCTACGCGGTCTACAGCAAGGCCGCCAACCTCTGGTCCGGCTCGATCCGCTAACGCGATCGGCCACCGTTCCAGAAGCGGGGCCCGGCTTCGGCCGGGC
>NZ_JBFBIK010000230.1:0-3827 GCF_040685555.1 Sphaerisporangium sp. NPDC088356 | reverse complement strand
GTCCGGCCGAGGCCCCCGGAGGCGGCGGCGGCGCCGGCCACCTCGGCCTCGTCCAGGTCGCCGACGGAGCCGACGGCGGCGAGCCGGCGCCCGTCCGCGTCGAGCACCATGAGCGCGCCGCCGAGGATGTCGGTGACGACGGCCGCGACGTCCTCGACCCCGCCTCCCCGTACGACCAGGCCTGTCATGCGGTCGTGGGCCTGCGCCGCCCGCTCCACGGCCGCGCTGCGCGCCTGGATGAGCTGGTTGGCCGCGCTCAGCTCGCCGAGCGCCGTGCGGGTCTCCTCCAGCAGGCGGGCGTTGTCCAGCGCGACGGCGGCGTGCGCGGCGAGCGAGGCCAGCAGCGCCACCTCCTCCTGCGCGAAGGGACGGGCGCTGCGGTTGGCGGCGAACAGCACGCCGATGATCTGGGCGCCCAGCCGCATCGGCACCCCGAGGATGGCGACCAGCGCCTCCTCCTTGACGGCGACGTCGATGTGGGTGCGGTGCCGGAACCGCTCGTCGGCGAAGTAGTCGGGGCTGGCGTACGGCGTGCCGGTCTGGGCGACCAGGCCGCCGAGCCCGGCGCCCATCGGCAGCCGCAGGGCACGGAAGGCCGCCGACACCGAGCCGTCGGTGACCCTCATGAAGGTGTCGCCGCGGTCGGCGTCGTGCAGCGTCATGTACGAGATGTCCGCGTGCAGCAGCCTGCGGGCCCGCCGGACGATGGCCTCCAGCACGGCGCCCACGTCCCTGAGCCCGGCCAGGTCTCCCGCGGTCTCGAACAGCGCCGACAGCTCGGCCTCGCGGCGGGCGCGGTGCTCCAGCAGGGCGCGCACGCGCAGCGCGGCGAGCTTGGCACGGTCGAGCTCGGCGAGGATCTCAGGGGCGGCTCCGGCGGCGCGGGCTTCGACCAGCGGGGCCTCGAACTCGACCGGCGGAGCCTCCCGGGCGAGCAGTTCGAGAAAGACGGTGCAGCTCATGGGGTTCATTGTCCCCTTGATCACGATTTATCCCCCGATGCGCTGTGGCGGCGCTAGCGTGCTGTCCATCCGCCGTCGATGGTGAGCGACGCCCCGGTGATCATGGATGCCTGCGGCGAGCAGAGGTAGGCGACGCTCTCGGCCACCTCGTCCGGCTCGATCAGGCGGCGGATCGCGGCCGGGGCGAGCATGATCTCCTCCACCACCCGGTCGGGGTCCAGGTCGTGGACACGGGCCTGGTCGGCGATCTGCTCCTCGACCAGCGGCGTGCGGACGTAGGCGGGGTTCACGCAGTTGGAGGTGACCCCGTGCGCGGCCCCCTCCAGAGCGATCACCTTGGACAGCCCCTCCAGAGCGTGCTTGGCCGTGACGTAGGCGACCTTGTACGGCGAGGCGCGCAGCCCGTGCACCGACGAAATGTTGATCACCCGCCCCCAGCCGCGCTCGTACATCCCCGGCAGGGTCCGCCGGGCCAGGCGGAACGGCGCCTCGACCATGATCTTGAGGATCGCGGAGAACACCTCGGGAGGGAACTCGGTGATCGGGGCCACGTGCTGGAAGCCGGCGTTGTTGACCAGGATGTCCACGCCGCCGCAGTCGAGCGCGTCGACGGCCGCCAGGTCCGTGAGGTCGGCGGTCAGCGCCAGACCGCCGATCTCCTCGGCGGTCTCGCGCGCCACTTCCTCACGGACGTCGAGGATCACGACCTCGGCGCCCGCCCCGGCCAGCCGCCGGGCGCAGGCCCGGCCGATGCCGCTCGCTCCGCCCGTCACCAGTGCACGCCGGCCCGTCAGGTCCACCTCGGCCACCTTCCCAGCGGTCACGCTCGTTGAAACCACAGCAGTTGCTCCTAGAAGTACGGGAATGCGCCGAGCTACCTCGAACAGGAATCGTGGATCAGGGCCTAAACCGGCGAGCCGACACCCCGTGTGGGAGCGGGCGCGCCGTTCGGCCTGTCTTCGGAGCCGGGCTCCTCTGGCCGGCGACCGCCGGAGCGCGCCTCCAGCAGGTGGCGTGCCGTTCCCCAGATGCCCCGCCGGAACACGAGCACCACGAGCACGAAGATCGTGCCCGTCACGATGCCGATGCCCTCGAAACCGGCGGTCACCAGGTAGTCGTTCAGCTCGACGACCAGGGCCGCGCCGATGACGCCGCCCCACAGCGTGCCGATGCCGCCGAGGACGACCATCATCACGGCCTGCCCGGACGTCGTCCAATAGACGCTCTCCAGCGAGGCGAAACCATGGCCGATCGCGAACAGGCCGCCGGCCAGCCCGGACAGCCCTGCCGACAGGACGAAGGCCAGGAGCTTGTAGCGCTGGACCGGATAGCCGAGGGCCTGCGCCCGTGCCGGGTTGTCCCTGATCGAGACCAGGACCCTGCCGAACGGCGAGCGGACGATCCGCCACACCGCGACGAACCCGATGAGCACCAGGGGCAGCCCGGCGTAGTAGAAGACGAACGAGTCGGACAGGTCCAGGCCGAGCAGCTCGCGCGGGACGCCCTGCAGGCCGTTCTCGCCGCCCGTCAGGTCACGCCACTGGTTGACCACGAAGTAGACCATCTGCGCGAACGCCAGCGTGACCATCGCGAAGTAGATGCCGCGCAGCCGAACCGACAGGTAGCCGATGGGCACCGCGAGCACGGCCGCGAACGCCGCGCCGCCGAGCACGGCGACGGGGAAGGGCAGCCCGCTGTGCAGCGAGATGAGGCCGGCGACGTACGCGGCGCCGCCCCAGAACGCGGCGTGCCCGAACGACAGCAGCCCGGTGAAGCCGAGCAGCAGGTCGAGCGCTGCGGCGAACAGCGCCCAGCAGGCGATGTCCAGGGCGACGGGGGGATAGACCACCCAGGGCAGGACCAGGGCGAGGAACAGCCCGGCGACGAGCAGGAGCGGCCTCGCGGCCAGCCGGGAAAGGATCACGACAGTGCCTCCTCGCGTCCGAACAGGCCGGCGGGCCGCCAGAGCAGCACGGCTGCCATCAGGATGAACACCAGCGTCTGGGACAGGGCGGGTACGTAAAGGTTGCCGAGCGCGGAGATCAGCCCGATCGCGAACCCGGCGGCCACCGAGCCGAAGATCGACCCGAGCCCGCCGATGACCACGACCGCGAAGACCGTGATGATCAGGTCGCCGCCCATCAGCGGGTTGACCGCGCGCATGGGGGCGGCGAGCACTCCCGCGAGCCCGGCCAGCGCGACGCCGAAGCCGAAGACCGGGGTGACCCAGCGGCCGACGTCGATGCCGAGGGCGCGCGTCAGCTCGGGCCGTTCGGTCGCGGCGCGCACGATCATGCCCACGCGGGTACGGGTGAGGACCACCCAGACCGCCGCGCAGACCACGACCGAGACGGCCAGCACGAACACCTGGTAGGCCGGGTAGCCGAACAACCCCAGGTCGACCGTGCCCGCGAGCAGGTCCGGGCGGGGGTAGGGCTGCGACTGCACGCCGTACTCCCTCTTGACGAGGTCCTGCAGGATCAGCGCGAGCCCGAAGGTGAACAGGAAGTTGTAGAGCGGGTCCAGGGGCGCCAGGCGCCGGATGAACAGCCGCTCCAGCACGGTGCCCGCCAGGCCGAGCACGATGGGTACCGTGACCAGCGCGACCCAGAAGTTGACGCCGAACGAGTCCAGCAGAACGTAGGAGCCGAACGCGCCGAGCATGTAGAAGGCACCGTGGGCGAAGTTGACGACGCCCAGCATGCCGAAGATGACGGCGAGGCCGAGGGCGAGCAGGGCGTAGAAGGCGCCACCCACCAGGCCGTTGAACGCCTGTTGAAGCACGGTGACCTCCAAGGGGACGGGCGGGGGCGGGCGCCACCGCCGTGGGGCGTGCGGCCGGGGCGGAGGGTGCCCCGGCCGGGG
>NZ_JBFBIK010000229.1:0-3853 GCF_040685555.1 Sphaerisporangium sp. NPDC088356 | reverse complement strand
CCGACCCGGTGCCCCGGATCGCGGTCCCGGTACCAGGGCTCGGCGACGGAGAGGGCGACGCGCCGTTCTGGGGCCCGGCCGACGCCATCACGGCCTGGGCGCCGGACGGCCAGTTGCCGTTGGTGACCGTGACGTTGTTGTTGACGACGTTGCCGCGGTCACCGTTGGTCACGTTGGTGCTGCCGTTGCTCGTCCAGTTGCCGGTGACGGTGAAGTTGCCCATGTTCTCGCCGCCCCAGTAGTTGGCGGTGAGCCAGGTGCCGACGGAGGACAGGACGTTGTTGCGGACGGTGTAGTACTTGGAGCCCTCGTCGAAGTAGACCCCGAAATAGCCGTTGGTGCGCAGGCAGTAGTTGTCGCTGATCACCGCGCCGGGGTTCCACGACAGCGTGTAGATGCATCCGCCATCGGTCATCTGCTGCATGACGTCGTGCACGTAGTTGCCGATGAGCTGGTTGTTGGACGCGGTGGTGGCCGTGGTGTAGCGCGGCTGGTAGTTGTACAGGCCGCGGTTGGTGTACTGGGTGTTGCCGCCGGGCTCGTTGGCGCCCCAGCCGTACCCGAGCGACATGCCGGTGTAGGGCAGGTTGTAGACCTCGTTGTGGGAGATCGTGGCGTTGGTGACGTAGGTGGGCAGGACCGAGACGATGCCCCGGTAGTCCAGGCCGAGGTCGTGGATGCGGTTGTTGCTGACGGTGATGTTCCGGTTGACCATCCGCTGGTCGCTGGGGTGGTGCGCGTCGGCGCGCACGCCGCCGATCACGATGCCGCCCGCCGAGCTACGGGTGATCTCCGACCGGGTGACCGTGATGTTGCTGGCGCCCAGGCCGACACCGCTGGCGTGGCCGTTGGCGTCGTTGCCGATGCCGATGGCCGTCTGACCGAGGTTGACGAACTGGGAGTCGGTGAAGGTGATGTTGTTGGCGGCGGAGACCTGGACCGCGGCGGGCATCTGGAACCAGTTCGGCCGGGCGGCCTCGAACTGCTGGCAGCCCTCATTGCAGGAGCCGAAGCTGGGCCAGCTCCAGTTGCCGGCGATGTAGGAGCCGGTCTGCTGGTCCGCGAAGCCCTGGTTGCCGCTGGGGCCGAGCCAGCTCGTGCCGGAGAAGGTGATTCCGCTGAAGGTGATGTGGTGCGCGGGCGCGTCGTAGGTGCCCCCGACGTCCACCAGGGACTGCAGCACCGGCAGGTCCACGCTGAGATTGCTCATGTTCTGCCCGGCGGCCGGGATGTAGGACAGGACGCCGGTCCCGGGGTTGAGGTACCACTCGCCCGGCGAGTCGAGGAACTCGTAGGCATTCTCCAGGTAGAGCGGTCCCGCCCGGTGCGGGCTGGAGAAGGTGTCGTACCCGAAGTTGTTGTTGTTCCAGGCGGGCTGCTGCATCGTGATGAAGTTCCCGCTGATGCTCTGCACCGGCACGTACCGGTCGGTGAACGAACCGACGCTCTCCATCTCGACCCGGTTCTGGTTGGCGAGATTGTTCAGATAACTCAGGGCGCTGTTGCTGAACCTCATCCCGGTGTTGCTGGCCGTGAAGTCGGACCGGTTCACGGTGGTACGCGCCCGCGTGGCGATGGCGCCGTTGACGTAAAGCTGCCGGGCGTCGATCCCGGTCCCGACGTTGGCCCGCCAGATGTTCTTCCCGGAGTCGGCGAGCGTCCAGCCGGTGACCGCCCTGGCACCGCTGATCACCGGATGCGCCGACGCGGCCGCCCGCCAGATCACCTGGAATCCGTTGGTGCCGGAGTCGGCGGCGGTCAGCCGTAACGGCGAGGACAGACGGTACACCCCGTCGGCCAGCTCCACGACGATGTCACCGGACATCCCGCCGACACGCGACCGCACCGCGGCCTGCGCGTCCGTCAAGGAGCAAGGCTGGGCAGCGGAACAGCTGGTGCCGCTGCCGGAAGGGGACGCGTAGAGCGTCGTGGTGGCCGCCGAGACGGGAGAGGCCGGCGCCACCAGGGCGACCGCGGCGGTCAGTCCCAGCGCGGCGACTCCGGCCGACACCAACCTCCGCACTACGGGTATCGACAATTCGAACATGGGACCTCCTGATAGGGGTGGGGGGTGTAGGCGGCAAAACGCCCTACCGAAGCGGGTCCAGCGGGCTCGGCTCAGGTCGTCGTGTCAGCGATGTCTGGAGTTGGCAGCCGCTCATGCTCCGCGACCGGCACAGCCGGCCGCAGTGCTCGCTGCTCATTGCTGCTCACTTTCCCCAGAGCGGGCCGGTGATCCCAACCGTCTGCTGCGGAAGGTAATTCGTATGACGTACGCCGTCAATAGCGTGCCGTCTGAGGCGCCCGCCGGGCGAAGGCGGATGGAGGGACGCAGTACTGGAGACTCGCCGCCCGAACGCGCAGGCCAACCGGCCAACGCCGTTCACCGCTCCGCAGGGATGCGGGTCCGGAGAGTCATGAAAGGTTCACCGAGGCGGCCCGGCCACCTCCTCGCCGATCCGCACACGGCCACCGCCGGCGAAAGTTTCATCGGGGCGCATCGGCGGCGATCGGTGCCGCATCCCTGGTCGCAGGCGGAGGGAACGAGGAGCCGCCGGCCATCTCTCCACGCGGACAAAGGTCGATCCTTGACAGGTCTCGGATCGTCCTATTTGCTCCGCTGCACCCTCCCCTCCGGCCGTCCGAGAGAAAGGGGCGCTGATCGCTGTTAGGAGTGTTAGCGCTAACAGGAGCCAGCCGATCGATTCGGCCGCCAGAACGGCATCGGCCCGGCCCACCCGGTACTCACCATACCCGAGGCCATTCATGCCGGCCGGCCGGAATTACCGACAAAAAGGAGTCGTGAATGAATCCGCAGTCAAGGCACACCGATATTCGAGCCACAGAGGGAACGGTGTGATGTCGAGGCACAGGTTTTTCTTCGGAGCGATCGTGGCCGTGGCGCTTCTCGTCCTGGGCACAGGAGCCCCGGCACTGAGCGACAGCGCGGGCACGACCAAGTCCTCCACGACCGGCGTCGCCGCGGCGACCGCCGGATGCGGCAGGGCCCCGACGCTGAGCAGCGGAACGCGGTCGATTCAGAGTAGCGGCAAGAGCCGCTCCTTCATTCTGCGTATCCCTGATAACTACAATAACAACACCCCCTACCGGTTGATCTTCGGGTTCCACTGGAACGGCGGCACCGCCAACGATGTCGACTCGGGCGGTACCAGCGGGTATCCCTGGTCCTTCTACGGACTCCGGCAGCTGTCCAACAACGGCGCCATCTTCGTCGCGCCCCAGGGCTTCAACAACGGCTGGGCCAACTCCGGCGGTGAGGACGTCACCTTCGTCGACGACATGATCCGGCTCATCGAGGCGGATCTCTGTGTCGACACCTCTCAACTGTTCGCCACGGGATTCAGTTATGGCGGCGGTATGAGTTATTCACTCGCCTGTTCCCGAGCGACGGTGTTCCGTGCGGTCGCGGTGTTCTCCGGCGCCCAGCTCAGCGGGTGCAGCGGTGGAACTCAGCCCATCGCCTACATGGGGCTGCACGGCATCGGGGACACGGTGCTCAACATCTCGCAGGGACGCTCGCTGCGTGACCGGTTCGTCCAGAACAACGGCTGCACCCCCCAGACCCCGCGCGAGCCGGGTTCGGGCAGCAAGACGCACATCGTCACCGCCTACTCGGGGTGCCGGGCCGGATATCCGGTCGTCTGGGCCGCGTTCGACAACGGTCACACGCCCGGTCCGGTGGACGGGACCTACACCGATAACGGCATCACCACCTGGACCAAGGGAGAGGTGTGGAAGTTCTTCTCCCAGTTCCAGGGCACCACTCCGTCTCCCTCTCCCTCTCCGTCGCCGAGCCCTGGTACCGGGACCGCGATCCGGGGCACCGGGTCGG